>DASTFY010000051.1:0-12845 GCA_035719525.1 Acidimicrobiales bacterium | reverse complement strand
TGGGCGCATGTGCTCGGTGGCCGTGGCCGACGGCCTCCCGGCGGCCGCGCTGGTCCTCATCTCCTACCCGCTCCACCCGCCGGGCCGGCCCGACACACTGCGCACCGAACACCTGCCGTCCCTGTCTGTTCCGTGCCTGTTCGTGTCCGGTACCAGGGATCCCTTCGGTGCTCCCGACGAACTCACCGCGGCCACCGCCGCCATTCCCGGACCGGTGACGCACGAGTGGATCGACGGCGGCCGCCACGACCTGCGCGGCGCCGATCGTCACATCGCCGACGTGGTCGCCACCTGGCTCTCGGCCCTGCCGTAGCGCCGCGCCCGAGCGCGTCATCGCGAGGTGTGAGCCAGGGACGCGCGAAAACGCGCGCGCGCGAAAACGCGTTCTGGCCGCACAGTTCGCGTTATGACACTCTCACCGGGTTGGGTCGGGCCGGGCCTCAGGAGAGGTCGGGGCGGGTTGGGTGCGATCCTCGGGGTTGAGGTCGTCGAGGGGGCGGCGGGCGGTCTCGGGGTAGGCGAAGACGACCAACGCGGCGTAGGTCAGCGGCCCGAGAGCCAGGATCGCCATCACGGTCCCATACGTCACGCCCTGATCGAGAAGTTGGCCGGCCAGCAGGAGGCCGACGACCGAGCCGACGACCGACAGGGCCGAGATCCCCCCGTTGGCACCACCCCGGCGGGAGGTCGGGAACAGCTCGGCCGCATACACGCCGAGCGCGGGCACGGCCATCCCGGCCAGGATCGACGTGACCACCTTGGCTCCCCACAGCTCGGCGCCCATGGACGAGAACACCACGACGTTGCCGATCGCCACCGCCACCAGCGCGATGGTGCCCACCAGCCGCCGGCCCTTGACGTCCGCCAGGCGCCCGCCCATGAGCACCCCGATGGCGCCCGGGGTGGCGGTCACGACGGTGAACAGCGCGATGAGCGTTGCTGAGTACCCCCGCACATCCTTCAGGTACCGGTTCTCGTAGAAACTCGAGGGTGCGATCAGGAGGTTGTAGAGGAAGGCGGAGGCGGCGAGGAGCAGGAATCGGCGGGCGGGCAGCGGCGGGCGTTCGGCGTGGGGGAGTTGGTACCGGCGACTCTCCGGCACCCCGCGGGCCAGGCTGTGCGCTACCACCAGGTAGATGAGCCCGACCGCGTAGACCAGCCGCCAGCCCTGCGGCCCCAGGTCGGCCAGGGGCAAAGCCCACACCGCGGTGCCGGCGCCGAGGGCGTAGGCCAGACCGAGGACGCTGATGGCATAGGCGCGGCTGCCCGGCGGCATCTCCTCGGCGGCCACGATGGTGACGACCAGCCCGAGTGCGATGGCCACCGGCCGGGCCACCGTCTGGATGGCGGCGAGCACCACCAGCGACGGGGCCAGCGCTCCGAGCGCAGCCAGGATCGGCGCCACCAACGCCGTACCGACCAGTATCCGGCGCCGGCCGACCCGATCGGCCAACGCCAGGAGGATGACGGTGAAGACGATGCCGACCCGCACGATCGAGCCGGCGACACCCTGCGCGCCCGCGCTGGC
This sequence comes from Acidimicrobiales bacterium, assembly GCA_035719525.1. Classification (GTDB taxonomy): domain Bacteria; phylum Actinomycetota; class Acidimicrobiia; order Acidimicrobiales; family Ilumatobacteraceae; genus DASTFY01. The sequence continues at coordinate 11,317 of DASTFY010000051.1, read as the reverse complement.
ATCGAACTCGTCCGCCGCGAACGCGATGGTCTGGCTGAAGACGGCGTTGCAGTAGCCGGTGATGACCTGGGCCGCGGCCAGCAGCCCGAGGACGTGCGCGGCCCGCGCGTCCAGCCGCTGCGGCGGCGCCCACCAGGGCTGGCGGCCGCTGGAAGGACGGTGGGTCGGTGGGCGCGAGAGGGTGCGCCGGGTGGGCAGAGCGAACACCCACCCGAACCACGGGATGTCCAGGTGGTACGACGTGGCCTCGGTGATCGAGCCGTCACCGTTGGCCTGGACGGAGCGCTCGTACCGGCGGAACGGCCCCACATCCTGGACGAACGTCCCTGCCGTGGTCTGGACTTCGCGGACGAGGTCGGTGCGCGGCTCGAACAGCCGCGGGTCCGCCTCCACGCCCGACCAGCGTGCCTCCAGCCGGGGCATCCGGCCGAGCATACTGACGGGATGGGTTCGATCACCGTGCGCCCGGCCGGTCCCCTGGCCGGCACGGTCACGGTGGGTGGAGCCAAGAACTCGGTGCTGAAGCTGATGGCCGCGGCCATCCTCGCGGAGGGCGACTACACGCTCACCAACGTCCCGGGCATCGTCGACGTCGAGCTCATGCGGGAGCTTCTGAGCGCCATCGGTGTCCGCAGTGAGCGGGACCCGAACAGCCCCCGAACGCTGCGCCTGACCAGCCCGGCGGAGCTGGAGCCCGTGGCCCCGACCGATCTGGCGCGGCGGATGCGGGCTTCCACCGCTGTCCTGGGCCCGCTCCTGGCCCGCTGCGGTCGGGCCCGCCTCTGCCTCCCCGGTGGGGACGACTTCGGTTCCCGACCGATCGACATGCACCTGAAGGGACTCGAAGCCCTCGGTGTGCGCTTCTCGGTGCGGGACGAGCAGCTCGAAGGGGTGGTCGACGACGAGCTGCGGGGCACGGACATCACCTTGGACTTCCCCAGCGTCGGTGCCACCGAGAACCTGGTGATGGCGGCGGCGTTGGCCAAGGGGACCACGACGCTCGACAACGCGGCGCGGGAGCCGGAGATCGTCGATCTGTGCCGGTTCCTAAACGGCATGGGCGCGCACATCGAGGGGATCGGCTCGGCCACGGTGGTCATCCACGGTGTCCCCGCCGGTGACCTGCACGGCGTCGACCACCGGGTCGTGCCCGACCGGGTCGAGGCCGCCACCTACCTGGCTGCCGTCGGCTTGGCCGGTGGGGAGATCACCGTGCTCGAAGCGCGGGCCGAGCACATGGAGGTGCTGCTGCGCAAGCTGCGATCGATGGGCCTGGAGGTCGACGCCGCCCCCGAGGGCGGCCTACGGGCCGGCGCGCACGAACGCCTCCGCTCCACCGATGTCGCCACCCTCCCGTATCCCGGCGTGGCCACCGACTACAAGCCGCTCATCACGGCCATGCTGTCCGTGGCCGACGGTGTGGGCATCGTCACCGAGAACCTGTTCGCCGGCCGGTTCCGCTACGTCGACGAGCTGATCCGCATGGGCGCGGACATCCGCACCGATGCCCACCACGCGGTGGTGCGCGGCGTGCCTCGTCTGCAGGGGACCCCGGTGGCGGCGTCGGACATCCGGGCCGGCGCGGCACTCGTCGTGGCGGCCCTGGCCGCGCACGGCGAGACGGAGATCGACGGCGTCCACCACGTCGACCGCGGCTACGAGGACCTGGTGGGCAAGCTCCGCATCCTGGGCGCTGACATCGTCCGCCGCGACGAGCCCGACGAGGACCGCACTCCGGGCGCCTCCGACAGCTGATCGCTCCGATCAGCGCTCTCCGGACTCGTCCGACTGCCGGTCGGCCCGCCTCCGGGCCACGGCCAGCAGCCCCACGAGGACCGCGATGGGCACCAGGACCAAGAGGATCTCGTCCCATCCGCCCTGGTGGGCCAGCATCTACACCACCTGGATGATGGCGAGGACCGCATCGTTGGTGTGGCTCTCGACATCGAAGCTGCCCGGGACGTCGGCCGTGAACTCGAACGTCGCCTCCACGCCCGCCGCCACCTGCTGCTCCAGCTCGAAACCGTGGACGTGGTACTCCTGGTCGGAGTCCGACACCAGGCGCAGGATCACGGTCTGTCCGAGGGCGACCGGGAACGTCTGGCCGACCTGGGCCGGGTCGTCCACGTTGACGATGATCTCCACCGGCTCGCTGGTGGGCTGATCCGTCACCGCCGTCGTCGACTCGGGGGCGGCCGTGCCGCCGGCGACCGTGGTGCCGGGAAGGGTCGACGGCAACGTCGCGGGGGCCGTGGTGGCGGCGGTCGTAGCGGCGCCGGAGTCGAGGGACGACCCCGAGTCGCTCCCGCAGGCGGCCAGGGCAAGGGCGGCCGCGACGGGAACAAGGAGAATGCGGAGGGGGTTCCACATGCATGGACAGGGTAGCGACGGGCCTGCTTGACTGGCCCGCGGCCCGGTAGGAGTGGTTCAGGTGCGACAGCAGGTGGAAGAGACGATCGAGGCCATCAGGCCCGCGCTCCAGGCCGACGGCGGCGACATCTTCCTGCGCGAGGTGGACGAGGACAGCGGTGTGATCACCGTGTCCCTGGTCGGCGCCTGTGGGACCTGCCCGGCTTCGACCGACACCCTGAAGGCCGGCATCGAGCGCATCATGAAGGACCGGGTGGACGGCATCACCGAAGTGGTGGCGGTCTGAGTGAGCTCGGGGCGGGCGAGGGAGCCCGGCCCATTGCTCGAGGCGGCGCGGGCGGGTGACCGAGCCGCTCTCGCCCGGCTCCTGTCGCTGGTGGAGCGCGGTGGCGAGGCGGCGCGGGACGTCGGCCGCCTGGCCCATCCCCACACCGGCGGGGCCTACACCGTCGGGCTGACCGGCGCGCCGGGTTCGGGCAAGTCGACCCTGACCAGCGCGCTGATCGGGCACCTCCGGTCCCTCGAGTTGCCGGTGGCGGTGCTGGCCATCGATCCGACGTCTCCGTTCAGCGGTGGGGCCATCCTGGGCGACCGGGTCCGGATGCAGGAGCACGCCACGGATCCCGAGGTGTTCATCCGCTCGATGGCCACACGCGGGCACCTCGGCGGCCTGTCGCTCGCCGTCCCCGAGGCCACCCGGCTCCTCGACGCGGTGGGCAAGCCGTGGATCATCGTCGAGACCGTCGGCGTGGGGCAGGTCGAGGTCGAGGTGGCGGGGCAGGCCGACACGACGCTGGTCGTGGTCAACCCAGGCTGGGGCGACGCCGTACAGGCCAACAAGGCCGGGCTGATGGAGATCGCCGACGTGTTCGTCATCAACAAGGCCGATCGGGCCGGCGTGCCGGAGACCCGCCGTGACCTGGAGCTGATGCTGGACCTGTCCGACCTGGGCGACTGGCGCCCTCCCATCGTTCCGGCCGTCGCCACGGACGGCTCGGGTGTGACGGAGGTCTGGGAGGCCGTCGAGGCTCACCGCAGCTTCAGCGAGAAGAGTGGGCTCCTGGAGCGTCGCCGGGAGGCCCGGACGCGGCGCGAGTTGCGCCAGATCGTGGCCCATCGCCTCGACGCTCGGGCCCGCGAGCTGTGCACTGGCGCCACTTACGACGATCTGGAGCAGGCTGTACTCGATCGTGAGCTCGACCCGTGGGCCGCGACCGATGTGCTGTTGGGCGACGTCGGCGCGTAGCGCGGCGGCGTAGCGTCCCGTGCATGGCTGATGAGCTGGTGCACCTGGAACGACGCGACGACGGGGTGGCCGTCGTCACGCTCGACCGCCCGAAGGTCAATGCGCTGTCTGCTGAGCTGCTGTCGCAGCTAGAGGCGGTCGCCGACTCGCTCCACGCCGACCCCCCGGGAGCGGTGGTGATCACCGGCGGCGAGCGCATCTTCGCCGCCGGCGCCGACATCGCCCAGTTCGGTGGGCCCGTCGAGGCGGCGAGGATCGGCCCCGACATCCACGCCACGTTGGACGCCGTCGCCGCCCTCCCCCGCCTGGTGATCGCCGCGGTCGGCGGCTACGCCCTGGGCGGTGGGTGCGAACTGGCGCTGGCCTGCGACTACCGGATCGCTTCTGAGAACGCCGTGTTCGGGCAGCCCGAGATCCTTCTCGGCATCATCCCGGGAGGCGGCGGCACCCAGCGGCTGACGCGGCTCATCGGCCCCTCGCGGGCGAAGGACTTGATCATCACCGGCCGCCAGGTCAACGCGGAGGAGGCCCTGCGGATCGGTCTCTGCAACGAGGTGGTGCCGGCCGAGCAGCTGCACGAGCGGGCCTTCGCGCTGGCGGCCGAGGTGGCCAGGGGCGCCGTAGCCGCGCAGGCGTTGGCCAAGCGGGCCGTGGACACCGGCGCCGATCTCGCGCTGGCCGACGCGTTGGCGCTGGAGAGCGAGCTGTTCGTGGAGGTCTTCCGCACCGAGGACAGCCAGATCGGCGTCAGGAGCTTCCTCGACCACGGGCCGGGCAAGGCCGACTTCAAGGGCCGCTGAACGGGCGGTACTACCGTTTGGGGCATGACGACTCCAAGCGCCGCCGCGCCCACCGGAGTCGTCGCCCGGCTCCTTTCAATGGTGATCTACCTCCCGACCGTCGGCTTCCTGATCAATCTCGCCGTCGCCCTCATCGTCGGCACCGACGACTGGAAGAAGACCGCTCTCGACATCGGCGTGCTCTGGCTCATCGGTGTCAACGGACTGCTCCTGGGAAGTGGACACCTGTTCAACCCCGCCCCGGTCGCCGCCAGCATCGGTTGGCCGACCAGCCCCTTCCAGGCGGAGGTGGGGTTGGCCAATATCTCCTACGGCGTGCTCGGGGTCACCGCGTCGAGCTTCGAGCGCCCGTACACCCTGGCCGCGATCATCGCGTTCTCGATCTTCATGCTCGGCGCGGCCGCCGGTCACGTCCGCTCGATGGTGCGCGATCACAACTTCGCCGCTGGGAACGCCGGCTACATCTTCTGGTACGACATCCTCGCCCCGCTGCTGCTGATCGTGCTGTACGTCGCCACCGGCTGACTCGTCAGGTGCTGGTCTCGCCGACGAGCACCCGTTGGCCCGAGGACTCCTGGTTGCCGTCTGGCGCCTCGATGGTCACGCTGAGGGTCGGGTAGTCGACGGGCGAGGCGCCCGACCACAGCGTCACCCAGTCGCCGTTGCCCTCGCTGAAGGTCCCGATGGGGATGCTGCCCTGCGGACCCCTGAGCCAGGCCTGGTAGAAGCGGCCACCGTCGAGTGGGGGCAGATCGGAGGCCTTGAGCTGCACGCGGAATCCGGCGCTGTCCTCGAAGATGGCGACCTGCCCGGTGGCGCCGGGCGCCAACTCGGTGCCGGCCAGTTCTCCCCCGGCGAAGCGCTCCGGCCCGTCGGAGTCGCGGCGGCTGATCAGGAAGACCGCGGCGACGATGGCCGCGGCGGCGGCCAGACCCACCAGGAGGGGCCGCACCCACGAGCCGGTCGTGCGGCTGGTCGTCGCCCAGTGCGTGCTCGGCTTGGGGGCCCCGGCGATCGAGGCTGCGACCAGATCCTCGAGATCGGGCGCGGGCTCCACCCACGTGGCCTCGTCGGCGAGGAGGCGGGTCCAGGACATCATCTGCTCCCGCTCGTCCTCGTCGAGCGCGTCCAGAGGGCGACCGGCCAGCAGGGCCATGCGCTCCTCTTCGCTCGTCATCGTTGCTCCTGTCGCGCCGCGGGGACCCCGGGCGTCCGCCGGGGGACCCGTCGGTGCTCGTCCCTACTGATCAGTACGGCGCCCGGCGCCGTCCGGTTCATGGTTCGGGTCCTTCTCGTAGGGCACTGAGCGCCACCGCCAGGCGCTGGTGGGCACGGTGTGACCTGGACTTCACGGTACCGGCCGGAATGCCGAGCTGCTCCGCGATCTCGGTGTGGGTCAGGCCGTCCAGATGCTGGAGACGGACCACGTCGCGCTCCTCCGGCGCCAGCGCGTCGATGGCTTGACGCACCTGCCATGCCTCGTACCACTGCTCCAGGCCGGGGGGCAGGGTCACGACGGCGGGATCGGTGGCCGGCACCTCCTCGAGCGAGGTCGTGGCCCGGCGGGACTCGCGCCGGTGGATGTCGATGGCGACGCGGCGGGCGATGGTGGTCAGCCACGGAGCCAGGTCGCGGTCGGACTGGAAGCGGTCGGCCGCCTGCCACGCCTGGACGAAGGTCTGTTGGGTGGCGTCTTCGGCCAGGTGCTTCTGGCCCAGCGCCCGGAGCGAGACGGCATACACGAGGCGGCCGTACTCGTGGTAGACGGCGCGCACACCGATGTCCTCGCGCCGGCGGAACGCCTCGATGAGGTCAGGGTCCAGCATTCGGGTCGGCACCTTAGGCGGCGCCCACCGCAGTCAGGCCCAGGTCAGGCCCAGGTCACGAGCCCGAGCTCGACTGGCGTCGGCAGGTCGGGGTGGTTGGGCACCACCCGGGCGGTGAAGCCGTAGCGGCCGGGACGGGTGCAACGGAACGTTCCGGACCAGCGGGCTCGGCCCGACTCGTCGCTCCCGGCGTGGGCCAGGGTGAGGATCTCGGGCTGCTGAAGCTCATCCGCCGCGCCCACGGGCCCGTGGAGCACCTGCACGGCGAGGTCCGACGGCTCCAATCCGTCGAGGTCGACCAGCACCTCGACGGCGCGTTCCTCGCCGAGCTGGGCCGGTCCGCCGCCCGAGTCCACCCCGGAGATCTTGACTCCCGCCCAGGCGCCGGTCACCCGGACCCGCCAGGCCGCCAGCGACCGCCCCCGCGCCGCCCCGTCCAGCGTGGCGACGTCGCTGGCCGAGGCCGCCGGCTCGTAGTAGCGCTGCACGTAGTCGCGCACCATCCGGCTGGCCGTGACCTTCGGGCCGAGCGAGGCGAAGGCGTGCTTGACCCGGTCCACCCAGCCTCTGGGTACGCCGCCTGCTCCCCGGTCGTAGAAGAGCGGGACGATCTGGCTCTCGAGCAGGTCGAAGACGCTCTCCGCCTCCAGCTGATCCCGCCGGTCCAAGTCCGGTTCGTCGGCGGCCGACGTGATGGCCCAGCCGTTCTGGCCGTCGAAGCACTCGTCCCACCAGCCGTCGAGGATCGAGCAGTTGAGGGCCCCGTTGAGCGCGGCCTTCATGCCGCTGGTGCCGCAGGCCTCCAGCGGGCGCCGCGGCGTGTTGAGCCAGATGTCCGACCCGTGGTACAGCGCCCGGGCCACGGCCATGTCGTAGTCGTCGAGGAACACGAACCGGTGCCGAAGATCGTGCTGGGTCGCGAACTGCTGGATCTGCTGGATCATCTCCTTGCCGGGTTGGTCCGCCGGGTGGGCCTTCCCGGCGAACACGAACTGCACCGGGCGCCCCGGGTGGAACAGGAGCGCCCGGAGGCGCTCGGGCTGGGACAGCAGGAGCGTGGCCCGCTTGTAGGTCGCGAACCGCCGGGCGAAACCGATGGTGAGCACGGTGGGATCCAGCACGCTGTTGGTCCACGCGACGTCGCTGGCCGAGAAGCCCAGCGCCAGGCGCGACTGGCGGAGGCGGCTGCGCACGAAGGTGACCAGCCGCTCGCGGCCCTGCTGCAGCGCTCGCCATAGCTCGTCGTCGCCTACCTCGGCGATGCGGGCCCAGTCGGTGGCCGGCGCCCCGTCCCATTCGGGCAGTACGCGGCGGGCGAGGAGATCGTCCAGCTCAGGGGAGATCCAGGTGGGAGCATGCACCCCGTTGGTGACCGAGCCGATCGGCACTTCGTCCACCGGCACCTCGGGCCAGAGCCCGGCGAACATGGAACGGCTCACCGATCCGTGCAGGGCGGCCACGCCGTTGCGGCGGGAGGCCAGCCGCAGGCCCATGACGGCCATGTTGAAGCGGGTTTCGGTCGGCTCGTCGGCGCGACGCCCGAGGGCCATCAGGTCGTCGAAGCTCACCCCGCACTCTGCCGCGAACGAGCCGAAATACCGCTCCATCAGCTCCCGCGGAAACCGGTCGATGCCGGCCGGCACCGGTGTATGGGTGGTGAACACGCACCCGGCCCGCACCGTTTCGACGGCCTCGGCGAAGTTCAGCCCTCGGCTCACGAGCTGGCGCACCCGCTCCAGCCCGAGGAAGCCGGCGTGCCCCTCGTTGGTGTGGAACACCTGCGGCTCGAGCCCGACGGTCTGCAGGGCGCGGACGCCGCCGATGCCGAGGAGGATCTCTTGGCGGATGCGGTGCTCGGTGTCGCCTCCGTAGAGCCGATCGGTCACGGTTCGGCCCGCTGGCGTGTTGCCGTCGACGTCGCTGTCGAGCAGGAACAGCCGCACCCGGCCGACGTCGGCGCACCAGATCTGCGCCTGGAGGCTCTCGCCGGCCAGGTCAACGACTACCCGGGCGCCGTCACAGCGCGTGAGGGCAAGTGCGTCGGGGTCCAGCTCGGAGAAGCGCTCCTGCTGCATGCCGTCGACCGTCAGGAGCTGGCTGAAGTAGCCCGACCGGTAGAAGAGGCCCACGCCGACCAGGGGCACGCCGAGGTCGCTCGACGCCTTGAGGTGGTCGCCGGCCAGCACGCCCAGGCCCCCTGAGTACTGCGGCAGCGCCTCCGAGATGCCGAACTCGGGAGAGAAGTACGCCACGAGCCGCAGCGGGCTCGCCTTCTGCGTCTCGTCCCTGGTCTGGAACCAGCGGGGTGCCTTGAGGTAGCGGTCCAGGCCGTCGACGGTCTCCTGCAGGTAGCGCAGGAAGCCCGGGTCGGCGGCCAGCTCGTCGAGCCGGGGGCGCGGGATCTGACCGAGGAGGCGGACCGGATCGTGGGACATGGCCTCCCAGGCGTCCTTGTCGACCCACCGGAACAGGTCACGGGTGGGCTCATCCCACGACCACCGCAGGTTCATGGCCAGGCGCTCGAGCGCCGACAGCTCGGGCGGCAGCGCCGGGCGCACGCTGAAGCTCTGGAGGGAACGCATGGGCCTCGACGGTAGCCGTGGGCCTGCGCAGCCCCACGCAGCCTCAGCTCTCGACCGGCTCCGTCGCGGCGCGCTCCTGGGCCGCCTCGCTGTCGGCGGGTGACATCGCGCGCTCTGCGCGCTCCGCTTCGGCGTCGGCGGGCTCGGCTGTCTCGGCGTCGGCAGGCTCGGGTCCGGCGGGCTCGGCCGTCTGGGACTCGACGGGCTCCGCCTCGACGTGGTCGGTGTGGCCGCCTTGGTGGTCTTCGGTGTGGCCGGTCTCGTTGCCCCGGATCAGCTCTTCGTTCTTCATGGCCCAGAGACCGATGAGCACGACCCCGCCGAGGACGCCGACGAACACGGCCACGAACGCCGCCGCACCGATCGCCGCCGGCGTGCCCCACTCCGGCGCCTGGGTACGGGCGACCAGGAACGCGAACAGGCCGAAGACGAGGACGCCGATCAGGTAGCCGCGACCGACGGTGGCGAAGAAGCTGCGCTCCAGCGGGTCATGGGTCCACTCGCGGTCCTCGGTTCCGGCCACGGCCGCAGCGTAGTCCGACGTGCTCGGGCCCAAGTCGGCCGCATCACTAGGCTCCACGACCGGTGCGGATCACGGCCAAGGTGGACTCCGCGGTGCGAGCGATGTGCGAGCTCGCCGAGCTGGGCGGAGGCCCGGTGCGAGGCGAGCGGCTGGCTGCCGCGCAAGCCATCCCCCAGAGCTTCCTGGAGAACATCCTCAACGAGCTGAAGCGGGCGGGCCTGGTGGCCACGCAGCGAGGGGTCGATGGGGGCTACCGCCTGGGCAAGCCGGCAGCCGAGATCACCGTCGCCGACATCATCCGGGCCGTCGAGGGCCCTCTGGCCGACGTGCGCGGAGCTCGGCCCGACAGCCTGGCCTACGACGGTTCAGCCCTGCGCCTTCGCGAGGTCTGGCTGGCGGTGAGGGCCAGCCTCCGGGCCGTGCTGGAGCACGTCACGGTCGCCGACATCGCCGAGGACCACCTACCCGACTTCGTGCCCCTCCTGCTCTCCGACCCCGAAGCCCTCCGACCCCATTAGGGGTGGCTGCGTCTTCGTCGCCGGCCTCCGCTGCGCTTTGGCCGGCTCCTACTCGCTTCGCTCGGCAATGCCTACAGCCACGCCGCGGTGCGCCGGCCAAGCCGGACGCACCGGCAGACCTGATGTCTCATTTCTGGTCGAGGCCCCAGCGGCGGCGGAGGCGCTTGTCGATCTGGGCGAAGAAGAGCGTGTCGACGATGATGCCGATGGCCAGGATGACGATCATCGTCGCCATCAACCCCGGGGCATCGAGCAGCTCGCGGCTGACGGCGAGCTGATGTCCCAGTGAGCTGCTCTTGGCGATGATGACCAGCAGCTCGCCGGCCATCAAGCTCCGCCACGAGAACGCCCAGCCCTGCTTCAGCCCGGCTGTGAACGAGGGCAACGCTGCAGGCAGGATGACGTGGCGGTAGGCGGCAATGCCCCGCGCGCCGAGCACCCGGCCCGCCCGCAGCATGATCGGCGGGACGTGATCGATGCCGTGGATGAGACCGTTGGCGATGGAGGGGGCGGCGCCCAGCACGATCACGAACATGATCGCCGCGTCCGTCAGTTTGAAGAGCAGGATGGCCAGGGGGAACCAGGCCACCGACGGCATGGTCTGCAACCCGGTGATGAGCGAGCCCACTGCGGCCCGCAGCACCCGTGATCGGGACACGGCCAACCCGACGGCGACGCCGATGACCAAGGCCAGCGCGTAGCCCTTGACCGCCCGCTGCATCGTGACGTTGACAGCCGTCCAGAACTCGGCCGTCCCGAGGTCGGTCCACAGCCGTTCGAAGACGGTGAACGGCGACGGGAACGTGAACTCGGGTCGCCAGCCGCTTTCCACCAGCAGCTGCCAGCCACCGATCACGATGGCGATGGCCAGGAGCTTCGGCCACAGCATCGCCCAGGTGCGGGCCGCGAACGACGGAGGCCGCTCGACCACCGTCTCCAGGGCGTCGAGCCCGGCCAGCTCCTGCTCGTGGCGTTCCCGCAGTTGGCGCTCAGCGATGGCCATGGCGGGCCACCTCCTCGCGCAGGCGGGCCGTGACCTCGCCGGTCAGCGCCGAGACGTCGGGCGCCTCGATGCGGCGCGGCCGGTCGATGTCGACCACGAACTCGGCCGCCACCCGCCCGGGCCGGCTGGTCAACAGCACGATCCGGTCGGCCAGGCGCGCCGCCTCCCGCACGTTGTGGGTGACGAACAGGATCGTGGAACCGGTCTCGCGCCAGATGCGCTCCAGCTCGTCGTGCATGACGTCGCGGGTCATCGCGTCGAGCGCGCCGAAGGGCTCGTCCATCAGCAGCACGTCGGCTTCCTGCGCCAGCGCCCTGGCCAGCGCGACCCGCTGGCGCATGCCGCCCGAGAGCTGGTGGGGCTGCTTGTCGATGAAGCCTTCCAGGCGCACCAGTTCCAGGAGCTCCACGACCCGTAGTCGACGCTGGCTTCGAGGCACGCCCCGCAGG
>DASTFY010000050.1:0-13726 GCA_035719525.1 Acidimicrobiales bacterium | reverse complement strand
GTCTACCTCTCCCCCGCCCCGCTGTACCACGCCGCGCCGCTGCGGTTCAGCCTGGCCACCCACGAATTGGGGGGCACGGTCGTCGCGATGGAGCACTTCGACCCCGAGCAGGCGCTGGTCCTGATCGAGCGCCACCGGGCCACGCACAGCCAGTGGGTGCCCACCATGTTCGTGCGGATGTTGAAGCTGCCGGCCGAGATCCGCCAGCGCTACGACCTGTCCTCGCTCCGCATCGCCGTCCACGCCGCCGCGCCCTGCCCGGTGGACATGAAGCGGCAGATGATCGAATGGTGGGGACCGGTACTCCACGAGTACTACGCCGGCACGGAGGGGAACGGATTCATCTACTGCAACAGCGAGATGTGGCTGGCTCACCCGGGCACGGTCGGGACGCCGCTCGGCTGCATCGTGCACATCGTGGACGAGGACGGTCGGGAGCTTCCGCAGGGCCAGGCGGGCACGGTCTACTTCGAAGGTGGGCCCACCTTCGAGTACCACAACGACCCGGACAAGACGGCGGCCTCCCGCCATGCGGAAGGATGGTCCACGTTGGGCGACGTCGGGTACCTCGATGACGACGGCTTCCTCTACCTCACCGACCGCAAGGCGTACCTGATCATCTCGGGCGGGGTGAACATCTACCCGCAGGAGGCCGAGAACGTCCTCATCAACCACCCGGACGTGGCAGACGTGGCCGTGTTCGGGGTGCCCAACGAGGACTTCGGCGAGGAGGTGAAGGCCGTCGTGCAGCCCATCACCATGCCGGCCGACGCCGACTCCGCGGCGACGCTCGAGCGCACCCTCATCGCCTACTGCCGGACCGAGTTGGCCGACATCAAGTGTCCGCGCTCGATCGACTTCCGCGAGGAGCTCCCACGGCACCCGACGGGCAAGCTCTACAAGCGGCTCCTCAAGGACGAGTACTGGGCCGGCCACGGAGGACGCAGCATCTGAGCGGACCCCGAGGCGTCAGTAGGAGAGAACGATCTTGACGCTGACGACCACCAGGCCAACCAGCATGACCAGGAGGCCGAAGCCGAGCGCAGGCCATCGGCGCTGGCCACTGAGGCGGGCCACCAGGTAGCCGACGACGCCCAGCTCCACGGCCAGCAGCGAGTGCACGGAGCGATACTCCACGTCGTCCGGGAACACGATCACCGGGATGGTGGCGACCGCGGCGACGAAGGCCGCACCGCCGACCTGGGCGAGACCGACCTCGAGGTCGTACCGACCGGTGTGGGCGGAGCCGAAGGCACGTACCGCGATGCGAAAGGCGAACCAGTGCGCCAACGCCAGCCCGATCGTGGTGCCCCAGATGATGGCCATCAGATCTCGTCCCGACGTCCAGGACGCCTCATCCCCCCCTCGACGTTCCGGCAACACGGCCAGCTCCGCCAGCAGCACCAGCGTCACGTAGAGCACCATCGTGACGGCCTCTCTCCAGAGCTCTCGTGAGTGCTCGGGTTCATCGTCCGGCCCGTGCTCCTGGGCGGGCGCGCTCGCCGGCGGCCCCGTCCTCACGGGTTGATGACGACCATGCGGGTCTCGGTCATCTCCCTCACGGAGTAGGCCGGGCCCTCCCTGGTGTTGCCGCTGTCGCGCAGACCGCCATAGGGCTGCTGGTCGGCCCGCCAGGTCGGTACCTCGTTGACCAGCACCCCGCCGTAGTCCAGGGTGCGGAACGCCTTGAACGCCTTGCCGATGTCCGCCGTGAAGATGGCGGCCTGGAGCCCGTACTCGGAGTCGTTGGCCAGCCTCAGCGCGTCGTCGAGGTCGTCGTAGGCCGCGATGCCGACGACCGGGCCGAACACCTCCAGCGCACACACCTTCATGTCGGGGGTGACGTCGGTCAGAACGGTGGGCTGCAGCACACCCTCGGCCGTGAGCCGACCTCCGCTGGCCACCTTCGCTCCGCCCGCCTGCGCTTCCTCCACCCATGCCGCCACCCGCTCCCGCTCGTCCTGTGAGATCAGCGCGGACACGTCGGTGGCCTCGTCCATCGGGTCGCCCACGACGAGCGTGCCGACGCCCTCGACGAGCGCCTCGGTGAACTCGTCGGCGATCGAGCGGTGGACGTAGATCCGCTGCGTCGAGATGCAGCTCTGGCCGGCGTGCGAGAACCCGGCCACGCGGATCTTCGCCGCCGCGCCCATCCAGTCGCCGTCGGGCTCGATGATGACAGGGGCGTTGTTGCCCAGCTCGAGTCCGACGCGCTTTCGCGGTGCGCGCGCCCGGATGCTCCAGCCGACCGGCGGAGAGCCGGTGAACGTGATGAGCGCGACGTCCGGGTGATCGACGATGGCGTTGCCCACCGTACCCCCGCCTCCCGTGACGACGTGGAGCTGATCGGCGGGAAGCCCGCAGTCTTCGATGAGCAGCTCGGCCAGGGCGATGGACGAGAACGGCGTCTGGCTGGCCGGCTTCAGCACCACCGGGCAGCCGGCGGCGATGGCCGGCGCCACCTTGTGCACCACGAGGTTCAGGGGGAAGTTGAACGGGGCGATGGCACCGACCACGCCGATGGGCACCCGCAACGTGAACCCGATCTTTCCCTCGCCCGGAGCGCCCGCGTCCAGCGGCACCATCTCACCGGCCAGCTTGCGGGCTTCGGCGGCCGCGAAGAGGAAGGTGCCCGCGGCCCGTTCGGCCTCGACTCGTGCGGTCTTGATCGGTTTGGCCGCCTCCGCGGCGATGATCCGCGCGAACTCGTCCCGCCGCTCGGCCAGTAGCCGCGCCGCGGTGTCGAGCACCGCGGCGCGCCGCCACAGTGGCACGGGCCCCGCGGCCAGAGCGGCCTTGGCCGACGCGACGGCCCGATCGACATCCGCGGCGGTGCAGGCAGGGACCTCGCCGAGAACGGCCCCGTTGTACGGTGAGAGGACGGTGATGGTCGTGGTGGAGGTGTAGCGCTCCCCGGCCAGCGGCAGCGCTCGGACGTCAGCCATGATCCGACGATACTTCCGGGATGCCGTACCCGTTCCTGGATCACCCCGGGCCTATTCCGTTGGCTCATCGAGGTGGAGCACTGGAGGGCCTGGAGAACACGATGGTCGCCTTCGAGTCGGCCACCCGCCTGGGCTACCGGTACCTCGAGACCGACGCCCGGGTCACGGAGGACGGCAGGCTGGTGGCCTTTCACGACGACCACCTGGGCCGGACCTGCGACCGCCCGGGCCGCATCAGCCGCCTCCCCTGGTCCGAGGTGCAGGCGGCTCGCGTAGGCGGGAAGGAGCCGATCCCGCTGATGGAGGACGTGCTCGGCACGTTCCCGGAGGCGAGGATCAACCTCGATGCCAAGAGCGACGCCGCAGTCGCGGGCCTCATCGACGTCGTCCGCCGGACCAACAGCGTCCGGCGGGTGTGCATCGGTGCCTTCTCGGGCCGGCGGCTGCGGCAGATCCGAGCCGCCTTGGGGCCGGAGGTCTGCACCGCCATGGGTCCCGTGGAGGTGGGGCGCTGGGTGGCCGGGAGCTTCCTGCGTGGAGGATGGGGCATTCCTGCCCTCCCCGTGGCCCAGGTGCCGGTCAAGCAGACGGGCGTGCCGGTCGTCAGCGCGCGGTCCGTCCGAGCGGCCGAACTCCTGGGCATCCAGGTCCACGTCTGGACCGTCGACGACCCGGCGGAGATGGAACGGCTACTCGATCTCGGGGTCCACGGCATCATCACCGACAGACCTCAGGTGCTGAAGGACGTGCTCCAGCGCCGCGGGCAGTGGTTCGAGTGACCGACGACCGGCGGTGACCACGCCAACGGTCCCGTTCGCCACCGTGCGGACGCCTCATCGGATGGTGGCCAGCGCCGACGGGCTGGCCACGCAGGCCGGGCTGGCGCTGCTGGCGCGCGGTGGCAACGCCGTCGACGGGGCCGTCGCTGCCAATGCCGCGATGGCGGTCGCCGGGCCCCACCTCTGCGGGCTTGGAGGCGACCTGTTCGCACTGGTGCACGTCCCCGGCGCGGATCCGGCCGCACTCAACGCGTCCGGGCGGGCCGGGAGCGGGTCCGACGCCTCCGAGCTGCGGACCGCGGGCCACGTGGAGATGCCGCTGCGCCACGACGTGCGGAGCGTCACCGTCCCTGGCTGCGTGGACGGCTGGATGGCGCTGCACCAGCGCTTCGGCCGCCGGCCCCTGGCCGAGGTCCTGGCGCCCGCCATTGGGCTGGCCGACGACGGCTTCCCGGCCTCGCCCCTCCTCGTCGGCGCGCTGACGACGATCGACGACGCGGGACGCGTACACCTGGACGAGCTGGTGCGCCAGGCCACCCGGCCGGGCGCCCGCGTCCGCCGGCCCGGCGTGGCGCGAACGCTGCGGGCGATCGCCGATGACGGTCGGTCCGGGTTCTACGACGGCGAGTTCGGGGCCGGGTTGGTCGGGCTCGGCCGCGGGCACTTCAGCGCCGACGACCTGCGGCGAGGTCAGGCCGACTGGGTCGAGAGCATGTCCGTCGAGGCGTGGGGCCACCGGATCTGGACCATCCCTCCGCCCAGCCAGGGGTACCTCGCGCTGGCGGCAGCATGGATCGCCGCCGGCCTGCCCCTGCCTGAGGACACCGGCGATCCCGCGTGGGCCCACCTGCTCATCGAGGCTGCAATAGCGGCCAGTCACGACCGGCCGGCGGTGCTCCACGAACGGGCCGACGGCGCCGCCCTGCTGGCGACCGACCGCCTGGACCCTCGCCGCGCCGCCATAGCCGCCGAATCGGTATCGATTCGGTGGAACAGGGTGCCTGACCAGGAGGGGGACACCACCTACCTGTGCGTGGTCGACGACGACCGGATGGCGGTGTCGCTGATCCAGTCCAACGCCGCGGGCTTCGGGAGCTGGCTGGTGGAGCCATCCACGGGCATCAACCTGCACAATCGGGGCCTCGGCTTCAGCCTGGAGGCCGGGCACCCGGCGGAGCTCGGGCCCGGCCGCCGGCCCCCTCACACCCTCTGCCCGCTCCTGGTCACCGCGCCGGACGGGTCCCTGGCCGCCACGCTGGGCACGATGGGCGGCGACGGACAGCCCCAGATCCTGCTGCAGGTCCTGGCCCGCCTCCTGCGGCACGGCCAGCAGCCGGCCGAAGCCATCGGCGGGGGTCGGTGGGTGCTACGGCGAGGGGGCTCCGGCTTCGACACCTGGACCGGCGCCAGCCGCCTCGACGTTTTGATCGAGGGCCATGCGCCACCGGGGTGGGAGGCCGGGCTGATCCAGCGCGGGCATCGCGTCGTACGGACGGCGCCGTTCGACTCCGCCTTCGGCCATGCCCATTGCATCGTCATCGAGGCCGACGGCAGCCTGGCCGCCGCCGCTGACCCCCGCGCCCGGGTCGGCAGCGCCGCCGGGGTTTGATCGATCGACGGTACGTTCTGTCCGTGGTCCCAGACGCGGATCCGAACCGGGACATCCTGATCCTCCGCGAGGTGCACCTGGGCGACGGCGCGCCCACCGACGTCTGGCTGGAAGGGGGCTGCGGGACCATCACCGCGGTCGGGTGTGGGAGCCCGCCGCCCGCCGGTGCGACCGTGCTCGACCTCGAGGGGTACGTGGTCCTGCCCTCCGCGGTAGAGCCCCACGCCCACCTCGACAAGGCGTTCCTGGCCGAGCGGATCGCCAACCCCCGGGGCGACCTGCTCGGTGCCATCGAGGCCATGCACGCCAACCGGCACGACCTCACCGTCGAGGACATCGCGGAGCGGGCCGAGCGGGCCGCCCGGTTGATGGTGGCCCACGGCGTGACCGCGATCCGCTCCCACGCCGACACGATGAGCGATCACGGCCTGCGCTCGATCGAGGGGCTGGCGCAGGCTCGCGACCGCCTAGGCGGGCTGGTCGAGCTCCAGATCGTCGCCCTCATCGGCTGGCCGATCACCGGGCGAGCCGGCGCGCAGCACCGCGCGCTGCTACGAGATGCGCTCGCCGCGGGGGCCGATGTCGTCGGTGGCTGTCCGCACCTCGAGGATGACCCCCGCGAGGCCAACGAGCTGTTGCTCGAGGTGGCCGCCGGGGCCGGGTGCATGGTGGATCTCCACACGGACGAAACCCTCGATCCGGCCGTGCTCGGCCTGGAGGACCTGGTCTCCCGGGTCGAACGGTTCGGCCTCCAGGGCCGCGTCACCGCCAGCCACTGTGTGAGCCTCGGCATGCAGCCCGTCGACATCCAGCACGCGGTGGCCGACGCCACGGCCGCGGCTGGAGTCAGCGTCGTCACGCTGCCCCAGACCAACCTGTTCCTCCAGGGCCGGGACCGGGCGGTCGCCACCCCGCGCGGGCTCACCGCTCTGCGGCCGCTGCTGGACGCCGGGGTGACGCTGGCCGCGGGTGGGGACAACCTTCAGGACCCGTTCAACCTGGTGGGAAGGGGCGATCCCCTGGAGACGGCCGCTCTGCTGGTCATGGCCGGCCACCTGGCGCCGGAGGAGGCCTACCGGGCCATCAGCGCGTCCGGCCGAGCCGCGCTCGGGCTCCCGGGCGTGACGGTGGAGCCCGGCCGCCCGGCCGAGTTGGTGGCCATTCGCGCCCGCTCGGTCCGGGAGGCCATCGCGTCGGCCTCGCACGACCGCGTCGTGGTGCACCACGGGAGGGTCGTGAGCCGGACGATGACCGTGACCGAGTCGTGAGCTCACCTCCCGCCGACGACCTCGCCGCGCTGGCCTTCGACCACGTGTCGATGGTGTTCCCGGACGGCACCCATGCGGTGGAGGACGTCAGCCTGGCCCTTCGACCGCGCGAGTTCGTCACCATTGTCGGCCCGTCCGGCTGCGGGAAGTCGACCCTGCTGCGCATCGCGTCGGGTCTCGAGGCCAACACGGCGGGCTCGGTCAGCGTCGACCGAAGTGACGTGGGCTACGTCTTCCAGGATCCCACCCTGTTGCCGTGGCGCACCGTGGCCAAGAACGTGGAGCTCCTTGCCGAGCTCCAGGGGGTTCCGGCTCCGAAGCGGCGTGAGGCGGTGGCGGCCACCGTTGAGCTGGTCGGCCTCAGAGGGTTCGAGTCGAAGTACCCCAAGCAGCTCTCGGGGGGCATGAGGATGCGGGCCTCCCTCGCCCGATCCCTGGTGCTGCGCCCGAAGGTGTTCCTCTTCGACGAGCCGTTCGGCGCGCTGGACGAGATCACCCGGGAACGGCTCAACGCCGAGCTGCTGGCGCTGTTCCAGCACGAGGGGTTCGCGGCCTTGTTCATCACCCACTCCATCGCGGAGGCGGTGTACCTGTCGACGCGCGTGGCCGTCATGTCGCCCCGGCCGGGGCGGATCGTCGCTGAGTTCGACGTGCCGTTCCCCTATCCCCGCACGCACGACCTCCGCTACGAGCCCGAGTTCGCGACCTTGGCCGGTGAGGTCTCCCACGCCCTACGCCAGTCGCACGCCTGATTCGAGCGTGGCCCTCTCCCTCGAGGAGCTCAACCCATCCACTGGCCGCCGTTGACGTCGATGGTGGCGCCGGTGATGTAGCGGGCCTCGTCGCTGCACAGGTGCGCGATGGTGGCCGCCAGGTCCCGGGGATCGCCCGGGCCCCGGTCACCGCCGGGCTGCATCGACAGGATGCGGTGTCGTAGCGCGGCGTCGAGCGCCTGCCACATCGGGGTGTCGTGTGGCCCGGGCGCGACCGCGTTGACCGTGATGCCATCGCCGGCGTGCTCACGGGCGAGGAAGCGGGCCAGGGTGAGCAGGCCGCCCTTCGAGGCGGCGTACGCCGGCCCGGACAGCGCCGATCCGCCGAAGCGCCCGTTCACCGAAGCCACGAACACGATCCGTCCCCAACCGGCGTCGCGCATGCCGGCCACCGCCTGGCGAGCGCACAGGTACGCGGAGGTCAGGTTCACCTCGAGGATCCGCCTCCAGGCGGCTGGTTCCTCCTCCTCCACCCCACCCTGCCCGGTGATGCCGGCGGAGTGCACGACGATGAGCGGCGGACCGATGCGTTCGCGCACGTGGGAGAACGCCGCCGCCACCGAAGCCTCGTCGCTGACGTCGCAGGACACCACGCCGGGCCCACCGGCCAGGTCGAGGCCCAGCACCGGATGACCGCGTTGAGCGAGGACGTCGAGCACCGCCCCGCCGATGGCACCAGCGCCTCCCGTCACGATGGCCGGCCGCCCCGCTGCGGAGCCCGGCAGCGTCAATGCCGCTCCTTGGGGGTATCCGGGTCCGCTTCCCACTCGGTCCACGAGCCGTCGTACACCGCGACATCACCGAAGCCGGCCAGGCGATAACCCAGCGCCGTCCCCGTCGCGGCCACACCGCCCCCGCAGTAGGCGATGACCGGACGCCGCGCCGTGGGGGCCACGCCGGCCCCGACGATGCGGGCCCGAGCCCGGTCCGCCGCCATCCACGTCTCGCCGTCGGCCAGGAAGCCGAGGCCGGTGAGCCGGGCCGACCCTGGAATGTGGCCGCTGGCGGCGTCGTAGGCCACGTCCATGCGGGCATCTACGAGAGTGGCGACGCGGTCGCCGGCCACCACCGCCATCACGTCTGTCCTGTCGGCGTACAGCTCAGCCCGCGCGCGGGGGGTGAACCGGGCCGGGGAGGGCATCGGCGCCCCGGTCTCGATCGCCCGACCCTCGCGCCGCCACTTGGTGATCCCGCCGTCGAGGACGGCCACGGCGTCGTGCCCGTAGACCCGCAGCGCCCACCAGACCCGAGCCGCTACCGGTACGTGGTGGTCGTCGTAGGTGACGACGTAATGGTCGTCGCCGATGCCGACGGCCTCCATCGCCGCCGCGAAGCGCTCGGGCGAGGCCAGCATCGAGGCCGGCCGGTCAGGGTCGGCCAGCTCGGCGTCCCAGCGCAGGTGCACCGCACCGGGGAGGTGCCCAGCGCGGTACTCGTCGTCACCGCAGCGCTCGTCGAAGGGCCGCAGGTACCAGCGGCAGTCGACGATGCGCAGGTCCGGGTGGTCGAGGTGGTCCGCCAACCAAGCGGTGCTCACGAGCGGTTCGGGGCCTTCCAGGGCCGCGCCGGACGGACCGCTGGACATACGGCCATGGTAAGACACGCCGGTGCGCTGGGGGGTCTGGTTCGAGCCCGTGCGGCCCGCGGCCGAGCTGGTCGAACTGGCGGTCCTGGCCGAGGCGGAGGGCGCCACCACCTGCTTCGTGGCCGACGAGGGCACCGACCGGGATGTCTGGATCACCCTTACGGCGATCGCGCTGGCCACGGATCGGCTCGTCGTGGCGCCGGCCATCACCAACCCCTTCTCCCGGCACCCGGTCGCGAGCGCCGCGGCGGTGGCCACGCTGGCCGAGCTCGTGCCCGGGCGGGTGTGGCACGGCCTGGGCGTCGGCGGAAGCCGGGTCCTCGGCCCGCTCGGCCTGGCGCCGGCGCGCCCGTTCTCGTCGCTGCGCGACTCGGTGGCGCTGACCCGGGAGCTCCTGGCCGGTCGCCGCCACGGTGACGCGCAGCTCCCCTGGATCGAGGATGAGGGAGCCATCCCGCTGGCCATCGCCGGGCGCGGGCCGCGGGTCCAGGCGCTGGCCGCCGACCAGGCGGACTGGGTGATCCTCTCCGCCGAGCCGGTGGTGCGACTGCCGGAGGCGGCGGCCCGGCTTCGGGCGAAAGGCGCGCACCTGGCGTGGTCGGCCTACCTCGCCTACGACGACGAGCAGCGCCGGCAGGTCCTCGGTCACTTCTCCTACATGGCGCTGGATGCTCCCCCGGAGATCAGGGCGGCGGCCGGTCTGGACGCCGACCGGGTCGAGCAGGTGCGGGCGGCCATGCTGGCCGGCCACCTCGAGGAGGCGGCCGCGCTGCTCCCCGAATCGCTGGTCGATCACTACGCGGTCGCGGGGAGCCCCGAGTCCTGCGCGGAGCGCATCGCCGACCTGGCCGGCTCCTTCGACCTGTTCGTCCTTCCGATGAACGACGTCGCCGGCGCCGAGCGGCACATCCGGACGAGCGCGGCGATCCTGCGCGACGCCGCCGAGCGTGTCAGCTAGAGCCGACCGAGCTGTCCCGCGGGCTGTCAGGGATGGCGGCGTAGGCCGGGAAGTCCGGATCGACGATGGTGTGGATGCCCAGCCCGTTGGCCACCCGGTTGACGTAGTTGAGGTGCGCGCACTGGGCGTTGATGTCGAGGATGGCCAGATCGTCGAAGCCGGCCTGCCGGAGCGCGGCGACGTCGCCCTCGGACATGGTGGCCGGGTCGCGGGTGAGCTTGGCGGCATAGTCGACGACGGCCCGGTCCGCGCCGTCCAGGGCCACCGAGGACGGGTCGGCCGCCAACGCCACGATCTGCTCGTCGCTGAGCCCGGTCTGGCGCAGCTTGATGGTCACCTGGCTCATGCAGTACGGCGTGCGGTTGATCGCCGAGGTGACGAAGGAGATGAGGTTGCGCTGGTGAGGCGTCACGGACGACGGGCAGCGTTCGGTGGCGGCGTACAGGTCGAGCCGGGCGTCGACCAGCGGCGGGTGGAGGGAGCCCGCGAGGGTCAGCTCGGTGGGCTGGCCGAGCGCTTTGGCCTGACGGTCGTAGCTGGCGCGCAGCGGGCCATCGGCCTCGTCCGGCGGCACGAAGGAGATCCACATGAGCTCCAGTGAACCATCTCCGTCGCGTCGCGCCGCCGGTCTCGGGCTCTCGCTCTCCAACGAGGACCCTGCCCCCCGCACGCTCGCGATCTGCCAGCGGGCCGACGAGGCCGGCTTCGACGAGGTCTCGCTCCCGGAGAGCCGTCAGCACCGGTCGGTGTTCTCGATGGCGGCTGCGGCGCTGGTGACCACCGGCCGGATTCGGGTGCGGATCGGCATTGCCAACCCGGTGACCCGCCACCCTGCGGTCCTGGCCATGGAGGCCGGGACCCTGGCCGAGCTCGGAGGCCCGCGGCGGTTGGCCTTCGGAGTCGGGGCGGCCGAATGGACGATGAGGATGCTCGGCTACGACCCGCCGGGCTGGCGTCCCTACACCAACGTCATCGAAACCGTCCGGGCGCTGCGTCGCTGGTTGGCTGGAGAGTCGCTCGGCTTCGTGCCCACGACGTTCCCCGGACGCCCCGAGGACCGGCTGGACTTCGTCCCGCCGGAAGGCGTGCGCATCGACATCGGCGCGGTCAACGCCCGGATGATGGAGGCCGCCGGGGAGCTGGCGGACGGGGTCCAGCTCGGCGCGCTGGTCAGCCCCGGGTACGCGCGGTGGGCGCGGGACCATCTGGCCGCTGGGGCGCAGCGGGCCGGGCGCCCGCCGGAGGAGCTGCTGGTGTCGTCGAACGTCCTGGTCAGTGTGGGGACCGACCGGCGGCACGCCCGCCACGCCGTGCGCGAGGTGTTGGCCTACTACCTCGGGCGGGTCGAGGGGGTCGTCATCGACACGTCCGACGCCGACCCCGACGACGTGGACATCGTCCGCCGGACCGTTCGCATCGACGGCGCGGCCGCCGGCGCGGCGATGGTCTCGGACCACCTGATCGACACCTTCGCCGCCGCCGGGTCGGTGGAGGAGGTGATACCCGCCCTCCAGCGCTTCGTGGAAGCGGGCATCGACCTCCCGCTGGCCTGGCACACGCTCGGCCCGGACCCCGATGAAGCCCTGCGCCTGCTGGCCGGCCCGGTGCGCGCCGCGCTCATGCCCTAGACGCGAAAATCCAAGGGTCAGTGGCCGTAGGCGGTGAGGGAGCCGATCAGCCGAGTGTCTGTGCGCGGTCGAGGCGCTCGGCGACTGTTGTGAGCAGCGTCCAGCCCATGCCGGGCACCGCGTTGAGCGCCCGTTGCAGGCCGGCCCGGTCGAGGCTGAGCACCTCGAGCGCGGACGCGGCGATGACATCGGCGTTGCGCGGTTCGTCGAAAAGCAGGCCGAGCTCGCCGACGATGCCGCCCTTGGTGACGCGGGCTACCTCGACGCCATCGCGCTCAATGCCGGCCGTGCCGGCCAAGATCACGTAGAGGTGGCGCGACGGCGAGCCCTGACTAACGAGCTTCTCGCCCGGATCGATCTGCTCGACGCAGGCCTCGGACGCCAGCCGGCGCAGCTCACGCTTGGAGCAACGGGCGAACAGAGGGACACGGGCGAGCTCGTCGGCCCGGGCCTGGTGATACATCGGGCGAACGTTAGACGGGCCCTGCTCCAGCCGTCAGCACCCTGCGTGAGGAGATGGCCGTGAGTGGGCAGCGTCTGCTGGCCCCCATCGGGCGGACCGGGGCGGCCGCGGTCGCGAGGTCAGGGTGCCCGTTGTCGTGGTGCGAGCTCCGATCCGTCGGGTCGGTAGGTGTGCCACTGGCCGTGGGCGTCCCGGCGGGTGGTGTAGCCGCGGTTCTTGTGTCGGTTGTGGTGGCCGCATTCGAGGTCGCCGTTGCCGACATCGGTGCCGCCACCGCGGTGCCAATCGGTGCTGTGATCGACTTGGGCGTGGGCGGCGCGGACGTAGCAGCCCGGCCAGATGCAGCGTCGGTCGGTGAGCCCGATGGCGTCTCGGGCGGCACCGGTGAACAGCCGGCGCCGCCGGCCGACATCCAGCACCCGTCCCGTCGAGTCGCAGATGATCCGGCGGATCTGGCCGGCCAGAGCGGCCGCGACAGCTTGGTAGCCGTCGACGGGCACGCCGGCGGTCGTCTCACAGCGGCGGGTGAGCACAGTGGCCGGGTCGGGCGCGGGTGCTGGCTGGCCGAGGTAGCGAGCGACGTACTCGTCGAAGGTGCGCACGTCGACCATCAGGTTGACCAGCGGCTCGCTGCGGTGGGGAGCGAGAGGAGCACCGCGGCGGTCAGGAAAATGGTGTGCACTGCGTCGAAGCGGCGCTGCTGGGGCGTGCGGGCCAACAGCGCGGGGCAGGCGGCCGGTCCGAATTGCGCCTTGGCGTCATCCCAGTCGGCGTGGAACTCGGCGTCGGTGAACCGGTCCAGGATCTGACGGCGCCGGCCATCACGTCGCCATGGGCGTCGAGATGGAGCTGGGTGCCGACCAGCACCGCGGCCGCGTGGCGGTGGCGGCGGGCGTCCTCGTGGTCCCGGTGGGCTCCGTCCTGGTCGGCCAAGGCCTCCCACCGGCGACACACCGTCCTGAAGACGACAAACACAGTCGGGTGGCTTGGTCCGTCAGCAGCTCCTCGGACCCGGCCCACCACGGCCGGGACCGGGGG
Source organism: Acidimicrobiales bacterium (assembly GCA_035719525.1). Classification (GTDB taxonomy): domain Bacteria; phylum Actinomycetota; class Acidimicrobiia; order Acidimicrobiales; family Ilumatobacteraceae; genus DASTFY01. Next base: position 680 of record DASTFY010000050.1, on the reverse strand, counting down.
TTGGCGGCCAGGCGGGCCAGCTCGAAGGCCTGGGCCACTCCGATGTCGCCCGCCGCCAGGGCGGGCAGCACCGAGGGCAGCTCTCGGCGCAGGTGGGCGAGTCGGGTATGGCTGCGGGCTTCAGCCGGCGACCAGTTGCAGATCGACTCCGCCCACGCCGTAACCGACCGGTGACCGTCGTCCAAGAACACTCCGGCCAGGTCGGCCTCGGCGATCAGCTCCGCAATGTCCGCCTCGATCCGGCGACGCTCCCGCTCAAACGCCCACAGCGCGTTCGCTAGCGCGTCGGCGCCGACCCCGTCGGATACCGCCTCCACCGTTTCCCAGTCCACCACCGCCATACGAACAAGTGTATTGCGTATCTGCTTTAGTCCAGTAGACTCACTGAGCGTGGGGACGGTGGGGACGGGTCCGAGGGTCGGGGTTGATTACCCGGGGACATGGCAGGCGTTCGAGGCGTGGTTTGGCGACGATGACGCGTGCCGGGCCTATCTGGTGGGGTTGCGATGGCCGGACGGGTTCGTCTGTCCGGCCTGCGGATCGAGGGACTCGTGGGCGACTGCCCGGGGAATGTTTATGTGCACGTCGTGCGGTCGTCAGACCTCGGTGACGGCGGGAACGATCTTTCACCGGTCGCGGTTGCCGCTGCGTACCTGGTTCGCGGCGATCTGGTTCGTGTG
>DASTFY010000049.1:0-6327 GCA_035719525.1 Acidimicrobiales bacterium | reverse complement strand
GATGGCGATGGTGTCCTCGACGCTGGGCTCACCGACGTACACCTGCTGGAACCGCCGCTCCAGCGCCGGGTCCTTCTCGACGTGCTTGCGGTATTCGTCGAGCGTGGTCGCGCCGATCATGCGCAGCTCGCCGCGGGCCAGCATGGGCTTGATCATGTTGCCGGCGTCCATCGCCCCTTCCGCCGCGCCGGCACCGACGATGGTGTGTAGCTCGTCGACGAAGGTGATGATCTCGCCCGCGGCGTCGGTGATCTCCTTGAGGACGGCCTTGAGCCGCTCCTCGAACTCGCCCCGGTACTTGGCCCCGGCCAGCATGCTGCCGATGTCGAGCGCCACCAGGCGCTTGCCCTTCAGCCCCTCGGGCACGTCGCCGTCGGCGATGCGTCCGGCCAGCCCTTCGACGATGGCGGTCTTGCCGACACCGGGCTCCCCGATGAGGACCGGGTTGTTCTTGGTCCGGCGAGACAGCACCTGGATGACACGACGGATCTCCTCGTCCCGGCCGATGACGGGGTCGATCTTGCCGTCGCGCGCCCGCTGGGTCAGGTCCTGCCCGTACTTCTCGAGCGCCTGGAACTGGTCCTCCGGGCTCGGGCTGGTGACCCGATGGCTGCCGCGAACGTCGCGCAACGCCTGCAGCAGCTCCTCGCTGCTCACGCCCAGGCGATCGCCCATGCCCAACAGCAGGTGCTCGACCGACAGATAGTCGTCCCGCAGGTCCTTGCGATAGCCCTCCGCGTGGTCGAAGACGTCGGAGGTCTCGCGGCTCAGGCGCGGCTCGCCGCCGCCGTACGCGTGCGGAAGCTTGGCGACGGCCTCGTCCGCCCGGTTGCGCAGCATGAGCGGCGCCAGACCCAGCTTCTGGACGACGGCCGGCACGATCGTGTCGTCCTGGCGCATGAGGGCGCCCATGAGATGGTCGGGCGTGAGCTCGGGGTTGCTGGCCGCTTTGGCCGCCTCCATGGCCGCGGCCACGCCCTGTTGCGTCTTGGTCGTCCACTTCGACGGATCGAGGGCCATGCCTCCAGGCTACCGGCTGCTGTCGATCCTACTACGATCCATATCAAGATTTCTGAGTCCCTGCCGGGGCAGGCTCAGCCGTCGCCGTAGACCACCCGGTCGACCGAGAAGGCCCCCGTCGGACCCTTCATGGTCACGTAGTCGAGGGTGACCAGCCGCCCATCGACGAAGTGGAGGACCTCGGCCTCGTAGGGGCGATCCTCCTCCACCGTGAACGACCCCAACCCGGTGGCACCGGTCGATCCCACGGTGAGCACCCGCGTTCCCGACTCCTCGCGAGCCGAGCGCTCGTGGATGTCGCCGCTGAGCACGAGCGGCACCTCGCCCATCGACTGATCCGCCATGGCCGGCCCGGCGACGGCCAACACATCCGGCCGGTGCCGTCGCACCATCGAGGCCACCTCGTCGGCTTCGTCGTCGCGCAGGCCCGCCGCCGCATCCCTGGTGATCCCACCCAGGCCGGTGAAGCCGGGATCGGCTACCCCGAGCACACGGACTCCGGCGATGTCGACCACCTCTCCGTCCAGGACCGTGAGGTTGGCGTGGCGGGCCAGCGCCGCCCGGTTCTCCGGTGAGTCGTGGTTGCCCGGGACCAGGAAGTACGGCACATCGAACTGGTTGACCAGCGCGCCGAAGCGCGACTCGCCATCGAGACCGAATGACGTGAGGTCGCCGGTGTCCAGCACCGCCTCCACCGCGAACGTGTCGGCCAGATTGCGGGCGATCTCCAGACCGAGGGGGTTGAGGTGCACGTCGCTGATGTGGAGGATCCTCACCTCGTGCGGGTCGGCCGCGGGCTGCGTACCGGTCGCCACCTGGCTGAGCTCGTTGATCTGCCCGGCCAGCACCTTGAGGCGGCCTCGCATGCCGGCCAAGTCGCCGAACTCGCGCTTCACGGCGTCAATCACCGCTGGTGCCCGCTCGAGGGCTCCCGTGTACTGGGGCTCCTCGAATGCGGTGGTGCGGTAACTGGCCCAGACCGAACCGAGCGCCACCACCCCCATCGCCAATGCGCCGCCAGCACCGGCCAAGGCGGGACCGAGGTGCGTTCGGCCCCGTCGCCCGGACCGGCCGCTCGCCGGATGACGCCGCCAGCTCAACAGGAGCCCGGCCAGAGATCCGGCCACGACGGTCACGACGAGGACGCGGACGACCGCGCGCTGCACGAGGGCACCGACGTCACGCTCGGCCGACGACCGCAACTCGGTCTCGATGTCCTGGTGGCGGGCCAGCCGTTGCAGGGCGGGCACGTCCAGCTCCTCGATGGTCGCCCGCAGCTCGAGGGGGGAGGAGTGGGTGTCGACGATCACCCGCCCGAAGGGCGGCACGCCAAGCACCGTGTTGCTGGCCAGGGAGGGACGCACCACGACGTCGACCTGAGCCGGACCGACGCGCCCGGTCGTGTGGACGAAGGGGAGGATCAGCACCGCCACGATCGCCCCCGCGGCGAGCGCTGCCCACAGGACACGACGCCGTCGGGGCAGGCGCGCCGGGGTCGCTGGCTCCTGTGGTGCCCGCTCGCTCCCGCTCATCGCCGGTTCAGCCTGCCTCACCGCCCTCTGAGAGCGGCACCAGACGGGTAACGATCCGTTGACGGTTCTGCAACACGGCGTTGGGTCCGGTCACCTCACCCCCCTCGGTGGGCCGTGCCGCGCCCCCCGCGGTCACCGCCCGGTGGACCGGACCCGGTGCGTCCGGCTGGGCCGGCGCACCGCAACGCCGCTGTACGCATTGCCGAGCGAAGCGAGTAGGAGCCAGCCGAAGCGAAGCGGAGGATGGCGACGAAGAACCGTCACTCCCGTTCGAGGTGGCGGCCCCATTGGCCGTAGATGGCGACGGCCTGGTTGAGCGGGACGAGGTCGCGCCGCTGGCGGCGCTCGGCCTCTGCCCGGGCGCCGGTGGCGGCCGCGGTGGCCTCGTCCAGCGCGGCGTGCAGCCGAGCGACCTCCTCCTCCAACTCCATCACCCGCCGTATACCGGCGAGGTTCATGCCCTGGGCTGCCAGCTCGGAGATGCGGCGGAGGCGCTCGATGTCGTCGTCCGAGTAGCGGCGGTTCCCGCCCGCGGTGCGGGCCGGCTCCAGCAGACCCTTGCGCTCGTAGATCCGCAGGGTCTGGGGATGCATGCCCGCCAGCTCGGCGGCCACCGAGATCACATACACGGCATGCGTGCGCGAGCGCATCTCCATCAGCCTTCCAGGTGGGCGCGGGGCGAGGCGGTCATCGCCCGCGCCAGCTCTTCGACGGCCTGGCGCTCGGCATCGGACAGCTTCGCCGGCACCACGACGTCGGTCGTGACGATGAGGTCCCCGGTGCGCTTCTTGGTGGTGATCCCCCGGCCCTTCACGCGATGCTTCGACCCGGGCTGGGTACCGGGCTTGATGCGCAGTTTGACCGGCGCGCCCTCCAGGGTGGGCACCTGCACGTCTGCGCCCAGGGCCGCTTCGGCGAACGTCAGCGGGACCCGCACGGTCAGGTTGTCTCCTTCGCGCCCGAACAGCGGGTGGGGGGTGACGTGGCAGGTGACATAAAGATCACCGGGCGGTCCACCGTTGCGGCCGGGCGTGCCGCGTCCCTTGAGGGCGATGCGCTGGCCGTCGGCCACCCCCGCGGGCATGCGCACCTTCACCTCGCGCGGGCGCCGCTCGACACCGCTACCCCGGCAGGTCGGGCAAGGATCGTCGATCACGACGCCGCGACCCTGACAGGCCGCGCACGGGGTGGAGAACGAGAACAGGCCCTGGTTGTCATCCACGACGCCTCGACCGTTGCAGACCCGGCACACGCGCGGCGATGTGCCTGGTTTGGCGCCAGACCCCTCGCAGGTCGAGCACACGGCGTCGGAGGTCAGATAGAGCGTCGTGGTGAGGCCACGCGCCGCATCCTCGAAGTCCAATGTGAGCTCGGCCTCGAGGTCGGCACCCCGCTGGGGGGAGATCCCACTGCCTCCCCGGCCGCGTCCCCGGCCCCGACCGCCGAACAGGTTGCTGAGCAGGTCACCCATGTCCTCGGCGCCCACATCGAAAGAGAAACCACCGGCCTGCCCGCCAGGACCGCCGGCGCCGAACCCGCCCGGCCCGAAGCCGCCGGCGACGGGCCCGAGCCGGCGCACCTCGTCGTACTCCTTGCGGCGCGCCTCGTCGCCGAGCACGTCGTACGCGGCCGAGATCTCCTTGAAGCGCTCCTCGGCCTTCGGGTCGTCCCGGTTGGCGTCCGGGTGGTGAGCGCGTGCCAGCTTCCGGTACGACTTGGTGATGTCCTTGGCCGAGGCCGACTCGGACACCCCCAACACCTTGTAGTAGTCCTTCTCGAACCACTCCCGCTGAGGGGCCACGACTTACTCACCCCCCACGAAGTGCGTGATTGCAGGACACACGACGGACAAGGTGCGGTCGGAGGATCGGGGGGTGGCCGGGGCACCCGCAAGCCGATGTCCGGCCGAAAGGCCGGCAGCGGCGCGGAGTGTGCCGGACAGGACCCGCCGATCTGGAGACCGCAACGGATTCACCCCCGCGTACGAACCATGGCAGGCCGCAGCAATCGCCCTTTCCAGCGATATCCGGTCCGAAGCGTCTCGACGACCACAGGGCCCTCGAAGGCCGGATCCGAACCCGGCTCGTGCGCCACCGCCTCCGCGACAGAAGGATCGAACGGCTTGTCCTGCAGATCGAGCGCTTCCAGCCCCTGCTTCTGCAGCGCGCCGATGAGCGCCGACCACACGGGCTCCACCTGGTCGGCGCCGTGGGCGAAGGCCGCCTCACACGCGTCGAGCACCGACAGGAGGCCCTCGACCACGCGTCCGGTCGCTTGGTCGATCTCCTCGCCCCGCTGGGCGCTCATGCGCCGGCGGTAGTTCTCGAAGTCGGCCTGCAGTCGCAGGGCGATGTCCTTGAACTGGTCCCGCTCTGACAGCAGGACCTCGATGTCGAGCTCGACCGGTTCGGCCGCGGCGGCCTCTTCCACGTCCGCATCAGCGTCGGTGGGATCGGCCGCCTCGGCGCCCGCGTCCGCCCGCGGGATCTCGGGAGCGGGCTCCGCCTTCATCAGCTCTCCTCGTCGACGATCTCGGCGTCGACCACCTCGTCATCGCTCGGGGTGCCCGTCGTGGCGCCGGATGCCGACGTTCCGGCCGCGCCGGCCGTGTCACGGGCGGCGGCCTCGTAGAGCTTCTGGCTGAAGGCCTGACTGGCCGTCATCAGCCGCTCGCTGGCCGCCTTGACCGCTTCGATGTCGGTGCCGTTGAGGGCGGTCTTGACGTCGGCCAGCGGTTGCTCGACGGCGGCCCGCTCCTCGTCGGTCACCTTGTCGCCCTGCTCCCGCAGCACTTTCTCGGTCTGGTACACGAGGTTGTCGGCATTGTTGCGAACCTCAGCCTCCTCGCGGCGGCGCTGGTCCTCCTCCGCGTGGGCCTCGGCGTCCTTGACCATCTGCGCGATGTCCTCCTTGGCCAGCGAGGACTGGCCGGTGATGGTCATCGACTGCTCTTTGCCGGTGGCCCGGTCCTTGGCCGAGACGTGAACGATGCCGTTGGCGTCGATGTCGAAGGTGACCTCGATCTGGGGTACCCCGCGGGGCGCGGGCGGCAGGTCGACGAGCTGGAACTTGCCCAGCGTCTTGTTGTACATCGCCATCTCGCGCTCGCCCTGGAGCACGTGGATCTCGACGGAGGGCTGCATGTCCTCGGCCGTCGTGAACACCTCGGTCCGCCGGGTGGGGATGGTCGTGTTGCGCTCGATGAGCTTCGTCATCACCCCACCCTTGGTCTCGATGCCGAGGGACAGCGGCGTGACGTCGAGGAGCAGCACGTCCTTGACCTCGCCCTTCAGGACACCAGCCTGGACAGCGGCACCGATGGCGACCACCTCGTCGGGGTTAACGCCCTTGTGCGCGTCCTTGCCGGTCAGGGCCCGGACCATGTCCGAGACGGCCGGCATACGAGTCGACCCGCCGACCAGGATGACGTGCTTGATGTCGCCCTGGGTGATCCCCGCGTCCTTGATCGCCTGCTCGAAGGGCAACTTGCAGCGCTCCAGGAGGTCGGCCGTCATCTGCTCGAACTGTGAGCGGGTGAGGCTCTCGTCCAGGTGGAGCGGGCCGTCCGGCGTGGCGGTGATGAAGGGCAGGTTGATCTGGGTCTGCTGGACCTGGGACAGCTCGATCTTGGCCTTCTCGGCCGCCTCCTTGAGGCGCTGGCCGGCCATACGGTCCGCGCCCAGGTCGATGCCGTGGGCGTCCTTGAACTTCTTGACCATCCAGTCGATGATCCGCTGGTCCCAGTCGTCGCCGCCCAGCTGGGTGTCGCCGTGGG
>DASTFY010000048.1:0-8552 GCA_035719525.1 Acidimicrobiales bacterium | reverse complement strand
GGCGAGCTGCACTTCGACCTGACCGGCGAGAAGTTGGCCGGTCGCTTCGTCCTGATCCGGCGCGATAGGGAGCCCGGACGCCGGGAGCAATGGCTGCTGCTCCACAAGCGCGACGAGCAGGCGGTCGATGGATGGGACCCGGAGGACCACCCGCGCTCGGTCAAGAGCGGGCGCTCGAACGACGAGGTGAAGGCCGCACCCGATGCCATGTGGCGTAGCGACGCACCGGCAGCCGAGGCCGAAGTGACCCTCGCTCGCGCCGTTCCCGATCCGCCACCAGGGCCGACCTCGGACGAGCTGGCCGCCCTCGACGCGCTGGGCGGAAAGGGGACGTGGGAGCTACAGGGCCGTGAGCTGGCGCTCACGAACCTCGACAAGGTGCTCTTCCCGGGGCGCGACGGTGGCGCGGATCTCACCAAGCGCGACCTCATCCGTTACCTGGCCGTCACGGCACCGGCGATGGTGCCGTATCTGCACGGGCGGGCGCTCAACCTGCACCGCTTCCCGGACGGCGTGAACAAGGCGGGCTTCTGGCACAAGGCCGTGCCATCGCATGCGCCCGAGTGGCTCGGGCGGTGGCGCTACGAGCGGGCCGGTCCTGGCGAGACGCAGTGGTACCTCACCGCCGACGACGCCCCCGCCCTCGCCTGGCTGGCGAACTACGGCGCCGTCGAGATCCACCCCTGGACGTCGTCCACCGAGCGCCCTGACGAGCCGGGCTGGGCGCTGGTCGACATCGACCCGGGGCGGGAGACGAGCTTCGACGACGTCCTCGTGCTGGCCCGGCTCCACCGAACAGCACTGGAGCACCTCGGGGTGACCGGTGGCGCGAAGGTCAGCGGCCAGCGCGGTATCCAGATCTACATTCCCGTGGCGCCCGGCTATCGCTTCGACGACACCCGCCGATGGGTGGAGGAGCTGTCGCGAGCCATCGGCGCCACCGTGCCCGAGATGGTGAGCTGGCGATGGCAGAAGGACGAGCGGAGAAGAAAGGCTCGGCTGGACTACACGCAGAACGCGGTGAACAAGACCCTGGTCGCGCCGTATAGTCCGCGCGCCGCGCCGGGCGCGCCGGTGTCGGTGCCGATCGCTTGGGACGAGCTCGACGACCCGTCGCTACGACCGGACGGCTGGACCATCGAGACCGTGGGGCAGCGCTTGGCCGCTGAAGGCGATCCGTTCCAGTCGTTGCTCGGCGTCCAGCAGCGGCTCCCGAACCTCTCGTGAGTGTCAGCTGACGCTGCGGGCCTCGAAGCCGGCCTCGCTCTCGCGTACCTCGTACCGTGGCTGCGGGTGGGTGGCCGGGCCCGTGAGCACCGCGCCGTCGCTGGTGCGGAACTGGCTGGCATGCCACGGGCAGGTCACGCAACCGTCGCCGACCGTGCCCTCGTGCAGCGGACCGCCCCGATGGCTGCACCGATCTCCGATGCCGTGCCAGCCGTCCGCGGCGTGAGTGACCAGGATCGGTTCGGAGTCGGCATGGGCCAAGAAGGCTCCGTCGTCAGGAGGACGGGGCTGGGCGGGCTCGAGCGGGGTCCACTCCTCCTTGCGCTCGGACGGGGCGTTCACATCGACCCCGGTACCCCTCCGGTAGACCAGGTGCCCGCCCAGGTGGCCGGCCACGGTCGCCGCGCTGGCCCCGACCATGCCCAGCAGAACGCCCAGACCGTGACGACCGCGCCGGCGCGACACCCACGACATCGCGAAGCACGCCAACCCCACGGAGTTCGCCGCGGCGTGCACCACCCCCACCCGGCGGGGCGGGCCCTCGGTGTCGGCCCAGTCGGACAGGCCGGTCAGTGCCGTCGGCACGGCGGCGAGGACGCCGAGGCCGATCAATCGGCGGGCCGCCGGCCGGCTGCTTCGTCCACCCACCAGGTCGAGCAACCAGGCGCTGGTCCAGCAGCCGATCGGCAGGTCGGTCAGCACCGGATGTAGCGGGTGACCGAGCCACGTGCCCGACAGCACGCCGGCGACGCCGGGCGACCGCACGCGCCCGACGGTCGAGGCCATCTTCGAGGCCGGACCATCGAGGGACTCGGCGCGGCCGATGGCATCGACCACAACCTCGAGCCGGCCCCCGATCGAAGGTATGCGCGCCCCTGGGCTCCGTTGTGCCTCCATCGATCCACCTCCGTCTCCCGCCGTGGTGGTCGTACCCTCGGCCCGGGCCGGTCAATCAGCGCCCGCGGGATTGACCGTGCCATCTCCTAATCGGACGAGGACAGGACATTGACCAGTCGGCGTTCGTCGGGCGACAGAGCCGGCGATCCCCGGCGCGACGCGTGGGCCCGGAACTCCGGGTGGTACCGGTACTGCCTCCGACGCCGGGCGTCCCGTCCAGTGGCTTGGATGTGGCTGCGGGGGTCGGCGGCGATCCACACATCTGTCCAGGCCGGCGGGATCACCAGGGCCCGTACGCGCTCGAGCGTCGCCCATCGCCGTCAGATTCCCCTGGGGGGTGGGCGCTCAACCCTGCTCCTCGCGGCGGCACCGACTCCGTCCGGGGGGGTTGATCCGGCCGACGAGCGGGGATGCTCGTCACCCATGGTGGTTGGATCTTCCGCGCCGGCCGCTCATCCGGTCGTGGTCGACGGCGTGGTGAAGGCGTTCGGCGGAACCGTCGCGCTCGGCGGGGTCGATCTGGCCGTGCCTGCTGGATCGATCGTGGGGCTGGTCGGCCCCAGCGGCTGCGGAAAGACCACCTTGCTGCGCATCCTGACCGGGGTGTACCGGACCGACCGCGGCGAGGTCCGGGTCCTGGGCCACGACCCCGTTCAGTTCTCTCCCGACGATCGGCGCCGCTTCGGCTACCAGGCGCAGGCGCCCGTGCTCTTCCCTCATCTCTCGATCAAGGGCAACCTCTCGTTCGTCGCGTCGATCTACGGCGTTCCCCTGCGCCGACGCCGGCGCCGGCTGCGGGCGTTGCTCGATCTGGTCGATCTCGCCGACCGCCGGCGGGTACTGCTGGCCCACGCCTCCGGCGGGATGCAGCGCCGCGTCGCGCTGGCGGCCACCCTGGTGCACAATCCGGAGCTGCTGTTCCTGGACGAACCGACAGCCGGGGTCGATCCGATCCTGCGCGACCGGTTCTGGGCGCACTTCCGCGACCTGCGATCTCAGGGCCGCACCATGCTCATCTCCACGCAGTACGTGGGCGAGGCGGCCCACTGCGACCTGGTGGCGGTGATGGCCGATGGCCGCCTGCTGGCCTTCGAGGACCCGGCGGGGCTACGGCAACGGGCCTACGGCGGGGACCTGATCGACGTCTGCGTGCCCGCCGGGCAGGTCCGCGCCACCCGGGCGCAGCTCGATTCGCTCCCGTGGGTTCGGGAGATCATCCAGCGTGAGGACCGACTCACCCTCGTGGTGCCCGATCAGACGGACGCGCTGGGCGCAGTGAAGCCGGCGATGCAGGCCGCCGGGCTCCCCGACGGCGAGGTGGCGGTGCCGCCGCCCGACTACGACGAGGTGTTCATCCGCCTCGTCCGGGCCCATCGCGAGATCAGCGCGGTTCGGTGACCGCGATCACCCGGAGCTCGTCGCCGCTGCCGCTGGCGGCGGCCGCCTTCCTCAGGAAGGAGGCCTTCGACGTCCTGCGCCAACCACGGCTGCTGATCACGCTGGTCCTCGGCCCTTTCCTGATCCTTCTGGCCTTCGGCGTCGGCTACCGCGACGAGATGCGACCGTTCCGGACGGTGTTCGTGGGCGACCCGGGCGCCGCCCTCACCGAGCAGATCCGACTGTCGGCGGAGCGGCTCGGGCCGCTGGTCCAGCTCGATGACGTCGTGGACGACGAGCGGGAGGCTCTGCGCCGCCTGGAGGACGGGGAAGTCGACGCCGTCGTCGTGCTCCCCGCTGATCCGCTGGGCGACGTGACGGAAGGGCGCCAGGCCGTCCTGAGGGTGCTCCACACCCGTCTCGACCCGGTGGAGCTGACCATCATCGGCTTTGCGTCGCGGTTGGCGGTGGCGCAGGTCAACGCCACCGTCCTCGCCACCCTGGTCTCGGAAGCGCAGGGGTCGGGCGTGCCCGTGGCCGAGCTCCTCGCCCAGAGCAGCGACGTGCTCGACGGGGCCGTGGCCCAGATCGACGCCGGCGATCTGGCTCGGGCGGAGTCCGACCTCGCTGGACTGGAGGATCAGCTCCGCCGACTCGACATCTCCGCGGCGTCGATCGAGGCCCTCACCGATCAGCAAGGCACCGAGGCCGGCGACGCAGCCACCGACACAGCCGGCGCGTCAGCCCGATCCTTCGGACAAGCGGTGGACGACGCCCGGTTGGCCGTCGTGCGGGCCCGCCGGCAGCTCACCGAGGGCAATGGGGTCGAAGCGCGGGCGGAGCTCACGAGGGCCCAGGAGGCGGTGAGGGCGGCGCCGGAGCTGGCGGACGAGCTGATGGCGGTCGACGCCGACGTGCTCGTCCAGCCGTTCGCGGGTGAGGTGTCGAGCACCGCGCCGGGCCGACGCACCTTCACCGACTACTACGCGCCGGCGGCCGTAGTCCTGCTCCTGCAGCAGTTCGGCGTGGCGTTCGCGGCACTCTCGTTCGTCCGCGAGCGGCAGCTCGGTGCCTCGGAGCTGTACCGCGTGGCCCCCGTCGGGCCCCGCCAGGTGGTCATCGGCAAGTATCTCGGCCACCTGGTGATCGGCGGGCTGGTCGCGCTGGTGCTCACCGTGCTCATCACAGCCGGACTCGGAGTGCCCTTGGTGGGTGAGCTGCCGCCGCTCGTCGTGACGCTGGGGCTGACCGTCCTCGCGTCGATCGGCCTGGGCTTCCTCATCTCGCTCACGTCCCGGACGGACATGCAGGCCGTGCTCTCGACCATGCTGGTGCTCCTGGCGGCGCTGTTCTTCAGCGGGTTCTTCCTGTCCGTCGACCAGCTCGAAGGACCGGCCCGCGCCCTCTCCTGGGCCATCCCCGCCACCTACGGCATCAGCGAGGTCCGCGACATCATGCTGAGGGGCGACGCTCTGGAACTGGAGCCGACGCTGGCGCTGCTCGGATACAGCTTCGCGGCGATGGCCATCGTCTACGCGCTCACCCGCCGCCAGATGAAGACGTTGGCATGAGCAGGTTTTCGAGGTCTTCGAGGAGGACCTCGGCGGTGGATTGCAGGGCGGTGATCGTGGCGTAGCCCTCGGCCAGCAGCGCCGCATCGCTGTCCGGCGGCGCTACCTCAGCGGGCTCGGTGTAGGCCAGCTTGACGTAGCCCTCGCCGGACTCCGCGATCCTGGCCTGCACCGTGCCGAAGGGCGCCAGCCGGGCCGACCGCAGCCCGAGGACCTCGCTGGCGGGCCGGTTGGGCACGTTCAGGTTGAGCGTGGTGCCCTGCGGAGCGGCGGCCAATGCGGACACGCCGGCCCGGATGAGCTCATGAGCCGTCGACCAGTGCCGCGGCTGGCCGAGCTCGATGGAGACGGCGAGCCCCCGCGCACCGTAGGTGGCGGCCGTGAGCGCGGCGCCGACGGTGCCGGAGTGGATCACGGCCCGGCCGGTGTTGGGCCCTTCGTTGATGCCGCTCACCACCATCTCCGGTGCGTCGCCGAACGCCCCCCTCAACGCGATGAGGCTGATGAACGCCGGTGAGGCGGCCACGCCGAACACCGGCACGGCGTCGAGCCCGTCCAGCGACCGCGACTCGACCACGGTGCGGCCGTCCTTCTGGACCGACGTCAGCGAGGCACTCGCCCCGCTCGCCTCCTCCCTCGGTGCGGCGACGACCACGTCGTGCCCGAGCTCGTGCACGGTGCGGGCCAACTCCAGGATGCCGCGCGTGCCCACCCCGTCGTCATTGGTGATCAGGACGCGCACGTCATCGGTTTACAGGCTCGACGGGACGAAGCGTGACCCGCTCGGTGAGACGGGCCACGTGATCGGGTTGCACGCTGGCCAGGCCTCGGCGGGTGACGTTGAGGGCGCCGGCCGCCGCTCCGAGGCGCAACCCTTCGTTGAGGCTGTCGCCCCGAGCCAGGCCGACGGCCAGCGCCGCCGTCATGGAGTCGCCCCCACCCCGCTTGTCGTGCGGCGTGAACCGAGGCGCGACCACCTCCACCAGCGCGCCGTCCACGAGCGCGATGGTCGGCTCGGCCCCTCTGGTCACGACGATGTTGCGCGCGCCCGCCTCGCGGAGGCGGTCGATGCCGGCCAGTACGTCACCCGGCGCGTCACCGGAGGCCAGATCGGACGCGAAGAGCTCCTCGTCGCTGAGCTTCAGGACCTGGATGGTGTCGGCGGCGAGCGCCTCCCGCAAGGCATCACCGCAGAGGTCAGCCACGATCCGCGGCTGCACGACGCCCACATCGGCGGCCAGGCGCTCGTAGGTGCCCTCCGGCAGGCTGGTGCCAGGTCGGGGACCGGCGAGCACGAACACGTCGGCATCGCAGGCTTCGATGAGCGCCTGCTCGTACAGCGCGTCGAGCTCGTGCCGCGGCAGCGGCGCGGGGCGCACCTCGGCCAGCTCGTCCCGCCCGCCCGAGCGGCGGTCGTGCACGTAGACGGCCGAGTCGCTCGTCGTCGCCACACCGCGATCCTCGATTCCTTCGTCGCCGATCAGCCGAGCCAGCACCGCCCCCGACTCACCGCCTCGCGCGCTCACCAGCCGCACGCAAGCACCGAGGGAGACGGCCATCCGGCCGATCCACAGGCCTTGGCCACCGGCGTGCAAGTGGATCTCGTCCTCTTCGTCCCGGTCCTCGATGGTGACGGTGAGGATCGGAAACGGATCGAACACGGTGATGACCGGGCTGTGGAACGGTTGTTGCGGGAGCACCGACGGACCTCCTGGGTCTCCCGCCTCGGCTGGCGGATGCCCATCCGTGCGAGTACCCCGCTCTTACCGACTCCAATCCGACCCGGCCCCCGGGTGTGAGGGTGCGCCTGGGCGGGTACTTCGGCACGCATGCAAGCGGCTCGAGCGCAGGTGGCGGCCCAGGTGATGTTCGTGACGATCGACGAGCCCGCAATCCGCTTCGACGTCATCCTCCTCGACGAGGTGCGCATGGGGAGCCAGTGCGCGCCGGCGGGCACGCCGATCAGCATCGCCTTCGCCGTGGACCGCGCCGCCGAGCGGATCTCCGTGGTCGCGATGGCTCAGGCGTGGGCGGCGACGCTTGCGCCGGTCGAGTTGATCTTCGCCGAGGACGACGGGCAGTCGACGGTGGTCATGGCCGCCGGCGACGAGCGCCTCGTCCTGAACATGGATCGTCCCGGCTAGCGCGAGCCGGGAGCAGAGCCAACTCGGCATCGCGTTCGAGCGGCGTCACGAAGTCGCAGACTCTAGAGCCGGGCGCCGGCGCCATCGACGCCTGCTGCACCCACGCGCGGCTGGCGGGGCCGGATCTCCAGCTCGTACACGCGGAAGGGCGCGCCGATCACCGGCTGAGCGACGTTGCGCACCTTGACCCCGCCGGGGGTCATGCCCCGCTCGCTGCCGCGGTGCGCGTGACCGTGCACCACCAGGTCGGCACCGGCCCGGTCGACCGCCTCGGCGAGGAGGTAGCTGCCGAGGAACGGGTGGATCTCGAGGGGTTCCCGGCCCAGCGTGTCAGCGACCGGGGAGTAGTGCATGAGGGCCACCCGGGCGTCGGTGTCGAGGCCAACCAACGCCGCCTCCAGCCGATGGGCCGACTCGATCGTCCTCCGGACGAACGCCTTCATCTCCGGTTCGCCGAACTCGCTGGCACTCCGGCCGACGAAGCCGCCGCCGAAGCCGATGACACCGGCGATCCCGAGTGACGACCCTCGCACGTCGATCACCGTGGCGTCACCTTCGAGCATCCGCACGCCGGAGGCGGACAAGGCGCCGGCCACCTCGTCGGGCCGTCCGGCGTGATGGTCGTGGTTGCCGAGGACCGCCACCACCGGCACGTCCACCGCCTGTAGCTCCTCGGCCAGGACCTGGGCCTCCTCCAGCACGCCCACCCGCGTGAGGTCGCCGGCGATGAGCAAGACGTCGGCACAGGCAGCGGCCTCGGCCAGGCTTGGTCCGAGCCGGCCACGCGAGTCCGCCCCGACGTGCACGTCACCGACGGCGGCGATGCGTATCACAGCCGCTCCGCGTCGAGCGGCGCGCGATCGGGGCTCACCCGCAGGTCGGCGACGATCTCCGCGTCGGGACAGAGCTCGCGAGCGACGGCGACCGCGGCATCGCAGCGCTCCGGAGTGGCCAGCTCCCCCCGCAACACCACGCGATCACCGGCGATGCACACCTCGAGCGACTGGTCGCTCACCCGGGGGTCATGGGTCAGCGCCTCGTGGAGGCGGGCCACCAGGTACTCGATCGGCTCGGTCACGTCAGGGGCCCTTTCGTGCGTCAGCTCCAGGTGGCCGCGACCATCTCGTGCAGCCGTCGCACGGCCGCCGTCGGCACGGGTACGTCCACCGAGAGCGCGTAGTGCAGCAAGGACAGGAGCCGGTTCGGCCCCAGCTTCGCCCGCTCCAGCAGGTAGTCCCAGTCGAGGCTGGTCCCCGCGAGCACACCAAGGGCGTCGTGCCAGTGACGGGGCGATTCCTCGTCGTGCACGATGGCCTTGATGACGATGAGGTCCTCC
>DASTFY010000047.1:0-3798 GCA_035719525.1 Acidimicrobiales bacterium | reverse complement strand
GAGGTCGAGCAGGACAAGGACAGCGTCCTCGTGCTGGCCGTCACCGTGGCCGTCGACGCCCTCTCCCACGACCGCGGCTGATCGTACTGGCGCCTGATTTGCCGGTCATGACCGGCCAATCGGGCGCCAGTACGGGGAATCAGGCCGTGAGGCGGGCGGTGACGCCCTTCATGCCGAGTTCGTCGGCCAGGGCGAGGGCCTCCGTGCGGGCGTCGCCATCGTCGGTCATCACGGCCAGGTCGGTGAGCGCGTCGGTCAGCCGGGCCCGCGTGCCCGCCCGGCGGTAGTCCGCGATCGCGGTCCGCAGCTCCTCGTCGCCGACGGTCCGGTCGCCGAACGCGAGGTCGAGCACCCCGAGGGCGTGATCGACCAGGTGATCCCCGATCTCGGCGCTCCACGTCGCCCACTGCCCCCGCCGGGGACGGAGCTCACTCGTGAGGTCGTCGTGGAGCTCCACGGCGCCGACGGTGACGGCGATCGGTGCCGCGAACGCCGCGACGTGGGAGCGAAAAGCGGCCGGGACCAGTGGCCAGATGTCCCGTTGCCACGCGGTGAGGTGCTGGGCGGCGGCAGTGAGGTCACCGCCGGCATAGTCCGGCCACGCCGAGTTCGGCCACATCTTCACGTTCTCCTCGTTGTCCCGGACCATGCGCCGGTTGGCCTCGATCGCCTCGGCCACGTCACCGCGGGAGTACAGCACCCGGAAGCGGTGATGGAGGGGGACGGAGGCTCCGGTGATGCCTACGGCGAGGACGTCGTCGGGGTCGGGCTCGACGACGTCGTGCCACCGTCCCTCGAGCACCGCCAGGTTGGAGCCGACACACACCATGCTCCACCGCTGGGTGGGCGTCAGTCGGTTCCAGTCGGCGGCCTGCATCTCCGCCTGCGAGCGCCGGACGCCATCGAAGTCGTTGGCGATGAACTGCGCGGCCAGACGGAAGTACCGCGCCATAGATCGCCAATAGTTCTCATACGTGCTGTCACTGAGGTGGCCGAGGCGGTCGGCCAAGCGCAGCAGCGGGGGGCAGTCGCCCACAGCCATGAGCGCCTGGGCTTGGGCTTCGAGCGCCGGCAGGAGGACCTCGGTGTTTCCGGTCGACTCGGCGATGGTCACGGCCTCGCTCGCCAGTCGCTGTCGCTCGGCGGGATCGACGTCGAGGGTGCACCACCCGCTGCGCTTGGCCAGACAGGCGGCACGCTCAGCAGAGGGACCGGGCGGCAGCACGGCGAGGGCCTCATCGAGGAGCGCTCGTCCGATGGAATCGGTGAAGTCCAGCCAGACCGCGCTGTCCCCGCCGTAGGCGCAGGCCGCCCGCGCCAGGAGGTCCGAGCGCTCGCTGATGCGGGCCAGCTGGGCCGCAGCGACGAAGTCGTCCCGGCCCCCGACGTTGTCGCCGGCGGTGTTGCGGGCCTCGCCGACCTCGACGAGCAGGAGGGCCCGTCGGGCGGGGTCGGGCGGATCGATCAGCTCCTCCGACTCGAACGCGAGTCGTCGGAAGCGGACCGCCTGCTCGTAGGCCAGCTGCTCCGCCGCCTCTTCGGCGGCCCGGCTGGCGTAGAGGACCGCTTTGTCGGCATCCACGAAGGCGGCCGCCTCGCCGAAGTGGTGGGCCAGGTCTGCGGCCGTGGCGTGGCGGCTCTCCAGCGCCGTGGCCACTCGGTGGTGGAGCCGCACCCGACGACTGGTGGTCACCTCCTCGAGCAGGGTCTGGCGCACCAGGGCGTGGGCGAAGCGGAACCGGTCCAGCGCCTCGTCGGACTCGACGACCAGGCGGCGGGTGACGGCGTCGTCGATCCCGGCCAGGACGTTGTCGACCTTGTCGTCCAGGGCCGAGGCCACCACCGCGGCGTCGAAGGCCGGGCCGACGACCGCGGCCACCCGCAACAGCTCGTTGGTGGCCTCAGGTAGGTCGGCCAGGCGGCGGCCGACGACCTCGCGGATGCCTTCCGGCAGGCCGATCTGCTCGATGAGGCTCTGGTCGCCCTGCCAACGGCCGTCGTGTTGCACCAGCGCGCCGGACTCGGCGAGGTGGGCAAGGACCTCACTGATGAAGAAGGGATTGCCCTCGGTCTCCGCCGTGACCATCCCCGCCAGCACGGCCACGTCATCGGCGTTCACCCGGCCGTCGCCGGCCAGCGTCAGGAAGTCTTCGACCTCGCCCCGATCCAGGCCCGCCAGGGCCACGCGTTCGACGCCGGTTTCCCGGCGGAGGTCCGCCAGCGCCGCCGCCAGCGGGTGGGTGCGGGAGAGATCGGTGTCGCGGTAGGTGCCGACGAGCAGCAGCCGGGCAGCCCCCTTGTGGCGGACGACGTGGCGCAGCAGCAGGAGACTCGACTCGTCGGCCCAGTGCAGGTCGTCGAGGACCACGACGACCGGCGTCTCCTCGCCCGCCCGGGCCAGTAGGTCCACAACGGCGCCGAACAGGCGCAGGCGCTCACTGTCGGGGTCCGACCCGGTGGCGGGCGCGTCGCCGACGCTGGGCACCAGCCTGGCGATGTCGGCACCACGGTCGTCGAGGTGGGCGGCCAACACCTCGGGCGGTAGGTGGGTGACGAGGTGCTGGAGGGCTTCGGCCCACGGCCGGAAGGGGATGTCCAACTCCTCCTCGGACCGCCCGTACACCACCGTGGTGCCGGCAGTGTGGGCGGTGGCTGCCAGTTCCGCCACGAGGCGGGTCTTGCCGATGCCAGGCTCGCCGGAGACCACCACCAGGCTCGGCTCGCCCGCGACCGCGGCCTTCCACCGTTCGGCCAGCAGGTCACGCTCGGCGGCCCGGCCGGCGAAGGCGAACCACTGGCCGACCTGGAGGGCGGAGGGGAGGGGAGCGGCGGGCTGGGCCTCGCGGCTCCACGTCACGAGGGCCACGGGCACCGGTTCGGGCAGGCCCTTCAGGACCCGCTCACCGCCGGGGACGAATTCGTGGTCGCCCCGGCCCCGGGCCAGGAGACGGACGAGGTCGGCGACCAGGATCTCGTCGCCACCCGCCTCGGCGCACAGTCGTGAGGCCTCGACGACCGGTGTGCCGAAGCAGTCGTCGTCCTCCAGGGTCACATCGCCGGCGCTGATCCCGATCCGGACCGAGAGCCGGTCGTCGGGGTGACGGTCGACGTGGGCGCCGACCGCCTGCTGGATGGTGACAGCCGCGCCAACGGCCTCTGCCGCACCCGAGAACATGGCCAACACGCCGTCCCCGAGGCCCTTGACGACCTCCCCGCCGTTCGTGGTGACGGCCTCGGTCAGCAGTCGATCGTGGACTCGGCGGAGGGCCTCGGCTCGCTCTTCACCGAGCAGGACGCGAAGCTCAGTGGAACCGACGAGGTCGGTCACCAGGATCGTCGCCGTCTGAGAGCTCACGCCGTCCCTTCCGATCGCCGCGCCGCTGAACCTATCCCTTACGAGCACCCGCTCGGGGAGGCGGCGTCACCCGATCCGGTGGGTGGGGTCAGCGGGGGTCGCGGCCGTTCCACGCGACGAGGCGGTCGATGAGTGAGGCGTCATCGGGAACGTCGACGGCGGCGGCGAAGGGCGGCGTGAAGTCCTCCATGCCCTCGGGCATGTGCTTGCGGGCCTCCTCGAAGGACTCGGCGCGGCCCTCGGCGGGCAGGCCGACCTGCATCGCCGCCAGCGCCAGCTCGAGCACCGTTGGGTCCCAGTCGGGGGACTGACCCGTGGCCGTGGCCAGGTCCCACGAGTGGACGCTGAGCTCGTTGCTCCACATGAACAGCGTTGCCGACCCCGGCAGGGTGGCCCAGGGCAGCTCGATCATGCGATCGAGGGTGGTGTCGTCGGCCCAAGCG
>DASTFY010000046.1:0-7295 GCA_035719525.1 Acidimicrobiales bacterium | reverse complement strand
GCGACTGTGGGAAGCTGCGCCCAGATCGGCCGCAATGTCCACCTGTCCGGCGGCGTAGGCATCGGTGGGGTGCTGGAGCCTCCCAGTGCGGCGCCGGTCATGGTCGGCGACGAGTGCCTCATCGGCAGCCGCTGCATCGTCGCCGACGGCGCGCAGGTGGGTGACGGCGTGGTCCTCGGGGCGGGTTGCATCCTGACGGGGTCGATCCCAGTGATCGAATCTTGGAGCGGCATCGAGGTCGGTCGTGGGGTGGTGCCACCGTGGACAGTCGCGGTGGCGGCCACGCGGCCACGATCGTTCGCGGAGGGCCACGAGTTCGGACTGCCCTGCGTCCTGCTGGTGAAGCAGCTGGAAGAGGGCCAGCGCCACGACAAGAGCTCGCTCAACGTCGTCCTCCGGGACCACGGCGCCACCCTGTGAGCGGCTTCGACGGCGACCTGCTGGAGCTGACCGCCCGCCTCGTCGACATCCCCTCGGAGAGTCATCACGAAGAAGCCATCACGGACTTCCTGGCGTCCGAGCTGGCTGGCGCACCATGGTTGGACGTCGAGCGGGTCGGCGCGAACCTGGTGGCCAGAACCGACCTTGGGCGGCCGCAGCGCCTCGTGGTGGCCGGCCACACCGACACCGTTCCGGTCCGTGGCAACCTCCCGTCGCGCCGAGAGGCTGACGTGTTGTGGGGTTGCGGTGCCTCGGACATGAAGTCCGGCCTGGCGGTGATGCTGGCGCTGGCCCGGACCGTGTCCGACCCCGCGGTCGACGTGACCTGGGTCTTCTACGAGGCCGAGGAGGTCGATGCGGAGCACAACGGCCTCGGTCGCCTGTTCCGCGAGCGGCCGCAGCTCCTCGAAGGTGAGGTGGCGCTGCTGGGGGAGCCGACCGATGGCGTGATCGAGGCCGGTTGCCAGGGAACCATGCGGCTGCGCGTCGTGCTCCGCGGTGCCACCGCCCATACCGCCCGGCCGTGGATGGGCCGCAACGCCATCCACCGGCTGACGGGACTGCTGGGCGCGCTGTCGGCCTACGAGTCCCGTCTACCGGTCATCGACGGTTGCGAGTACCGCGAAGCGCTCCAGGCCGTCCGGGTCGAGGGCGGGGTGGCCGGCAACGTCGTCCCCGACGAGGCCACGGTGCTCGTCAACCATCGCTTCGCACCGGACCGCACGCCGGCGGAGGCCGAGGCGCAGGTGCGGGCCTTGTTGGAACCGTGGATGGACGAGGGCGATCTGATGGAGATGGTGGACTGCGCCGACGGCGCCGCGCCCTCCCTCACCCATCCGCTGCTCGAAGCACTGATCCAGCGCAACGGGCTCTCGGTCAGGGCCAAACTCGGCTGGACCGACGTGGCCCGCTTCGCGGCGCACGGCATCCCGGCGGCGAACTTCGGCCCTGGCGACGCCACCCTCGCCCACACCAAGGACGAGTGGGTAGCCCGCGCCCCCATCGAGCGGACCTACGCCGCGCTGGAGGATCTGCTGCGACGCGGTGCCTGATCCGAAACGAGCCTGCACCGGTCAGCTCCTCGGAAGACACCGTGGGGGCCCGGCCGCCAACCCGGCCCGGGCGGTCAGGACGGTCAGAGCCGCCGAAGTACCGTCACCACCTTGCCGAAGACGGTGACGTCGTCGGCGTTGAACACGAGCGGCTCCATGCGTGGGTTGGCCGGCACGAGCGCCACCTTGGCCCCCTTGGCTCGATAGGTCTTCACCGTGGCCTCCTCGCCCGGGATGCCGGCGACCACGATGTCGCCGTTCTGGGCTGTCGACTCGGTGCGAGCGACGACGAAGTCTCCGTCGAGGATGCCGGCGTCGATCATGGATTCGCCGCGCACCCGGAGCATGAACAGCTCACCGTCGCCCACGAAGTCGGCCGGCAGCGGGTGCAACTCCTCCACGTTCTCTTGAGCGAGCACGTCGGTCCCCGCCGCCACATCCCCGATCAAGGGCACCGACCGAGACGGGCGCCGCTCGAGTGCCGCGTCCGAGGACGGGTCCCACCGGACCTCGATGGCTCGCGGCTTGGTGGGATCGCGACGAAGGAGCCCACGGCGCTGGAGCGATGCGAGGTGGTTGTGCACGGTGGAAGGCGAGGTCAACCCGACCGCCTCGCCGATCTCCCGGACCGAAGGCGGGTAGCCCCGGTCACGCATGTGCCGATCGATCATCTCCAGGATCTCGCGTTGACGCCTCGTCAGGTTCGGTAGCGGTGCGGGAACAGTGCGCCCCGAAGAGGACGCGGTTGCGGAGGAGCCCGCCGCAGAGGACTCGGCCGTAGAGGAACCCGCCGTGGGCTGAGCATCAGACATGTCCGCCATCGTACGGGTGTTCGCCTTAGACGTCAAACATTTGTTCGGGAACGACCGTTCGATTTCGCGCTTGACAGCGAACGGGCGTTCGTGGCAGAGTGCGAACGCCTGTTCGAACCCCCTGGGACAGGCGAACGCTCGGCCTCGAGCTGCCATCCGGCGCCTGATCGGGGCGCGGCGCCGACCGTATCCAACCGACAAGCCGTCCAACACAAGACCGTCCAATACAAGACCGTCCAAGAGGAGCAGACATGGCCCAAGCCATGACGGCCCACCAGGCCGACGCGACACTCGATGTCGCCCTCGGTCGTCGCGCTCTCGTGTGTACCGCACCCACGGTGGCCACGTATCGGCGCCGCCGGCTGATGGTGCTCCTCGCCGCCGTCACCACAGCACTCCTGTTGGTCGTGGCGGCCAGCCGGGCCGCGGCGACGTTCGGAGACGTACCTGCCTCCGTTTCTGGACGTCGCCCGGCACCGGCCCAGTCGCCGCCGCCCGCGGCCGGCACCTATGTGGTCCAGCCAGGCGACACGTTGTGGTCCATCGCCCGCCGCCTCCAGCCCGAGGGCGACCTGCGGGCGCTCGTCCACCACCTCACACGCGTCAACGGCGGCGCCCATCTCGAGGTCGGCCAACGGTTGGTGCTGCGGTGATGGCTCGACCAGCGGTCGTCACGCGGGGGGTTCCGGGCGAAGGTACCGGCAGAAGAGGAAGCCGTCGTCCTCGAGCACGTGCGCCAGCTCGAGCATCGGCATGGCCGCCGGGGGTCCGGTCACGATTCGCCCGGCTGTCCCGCCCACGATCCGGGGCGCCACCGTGAGGCAGAGCTCTTCCACCAGCCCGGCTGCGGCGAGCTGACCGTTCAAGGACGGTCCACCTTCGGCGAGGACGACGTCGCCAGGCAGGCGCTGTAGAACGGTCGCCAGGTCAACCGAACCGACACCGGCCCGGACCACAGCGGATGCGGGGACGTCGGGACCGTCCTCGGGCAGGACTGCGATCCCAGCGCCGCTGGTGAAGAGCTCGGAGTCCCAGTCGAGGACGCCCGAGCGGCTGACAACTGCCACTCGCTGGCCTGGCTTCGATGGGGGGCCGTAGTGCTCGGCTCGCACTGTTGCCGCCCCCACCAGGATGACATCGGCCAGGCTCCGGATCACCGAGAAGACGGCACGGTCCGCGGGTCCGCCGAGGCCGCCGGAGGCGTCGTCCAGCGTGCTCGCCCCGTCGGCGCTCGTGATCATGTTCATCATCAGCCACGGCCGCCCGCCGGAGCGTTGTCGCCGAGGGTCGGCGTACGCGGCGGGGAGATCGGCTCGTTGGAGCTCCACAAGGGGGTCGGGGATGAGTCGGCGCACCGGCCGCGAGGTTGACACGTGACGGGCGCGGAGGCCACGGCGGCGGGGGACGGAGCCGAAACGGACCGTGGTGGGCCCGAACGTGGTCGGCCCGAGTCGGCCTCGCGGGGTACGGCGGGCGAGAACTCACAGGGAAATCCACAGGATTCGCCTCTTTCGTTCCACAGGCTGCTCTCCGTAAGGTGGTCGCTCGTAGCAACCGTGGCGCCTGGTGGGTGGATGAACGGCCGAGTCCCCGGGGGAGGACCCGGTGGATCCGACGGGGGGCGCAGGCCCTCGAACCTACCCGCCGGCGCCGCGGAGCGGCGCCGCCGCCCAACGGCAGCGGAACCACCTGTTCGTGGCGCCTGCTGGTGGTACCTGTCGGGGCGGCGGGGGATGGCGCCCGCCGAATGCCGGCGCCGGACTCGGCGGCTGGCTCCGCCATCGACGAAGGTCGGGAATGTCGATTGGTGATCTGGCGTTGACACCTCTGTAACTACAGTGCTGTAATGCCTGAACCGGTGCGGGGAGGCGTAGTGGGGGACCGGGTCCCCGAGGCGTCCCCGTCGCCGACCTCACGCTCGATCCTGACCGACCGGCAGCACCGACCGACAGCCCGACCGGCACGACGACCGCCGGGACGGCCCGTCACCACCGCCCGCCCGCCCAACCGAACGAACCGAACCGAACGAGCCAACTGAACGAGAGGAGTCCGAGCCCATGTCACTGGCCCCCGAGCGCATCGGCATCGGCATCGCCCGGCACTTCACGACCGCCGGAGTCCATCCGTACGACGAGGTGGTCTGGGAGCGGCGCGACGCCCGCATCTCGAACTGGAAGGACGGCGCGGTCGCCTTCGAGCAGCTCGACGTCGAGTTCCCGGTGTCATGGTCACTCAACGCCACCAACATCGTGGCTCAGAAGTACTTCCGCGGCCCGCTCGGCTCGCCCCTGCGAGAGCGGTCGCTCCGCCAGGTGATCGACCGCGTGGCCGACACCATCGCCGGGTGGGGCCTGAAGGACGGCTACTTCGTGAGCGACGACGAGGCCGACGCCTTCCGCGACGAACTGAAGCATCTCCTCGTCACGCAGAAGGCGGCGTTCAACTCACCGGTCTGGTTCAACATCGGCGTACCCGGTGTCCCGCAGCAGGCCAGCGCCTGCTTCATCCTGTCCGTCGACGACACGATGGACTCCATCCTCAACTGGTACCGCGAGGAGGGAGTCATCTTCAAGGGCGGCTCGGGCTCCGGTGTCAACCTCTCGCGCATCCGCTCCAGCGCGGAGCCGCTCAACGGGGGCGGGACCGCCTCGGGACCGGTGAGCTTCATGCGGGGCGCGGACGCGTCGGCCGGCACCATCAAGTCCGGCGGCAAGACGCGGCGCGCCGCGAAGATGGCCATCCTCAACGTCGATCATCCTGATGTTCAGGAGTTCATCTGGTGCAAGTCGCGTGAGGAGCGCAAGGCTCGCGTGCTGCGAGACGCCGGCTTCGACATGGACCTCGACGGGGTCGACTCCTTCTCCATCCAGTATCAGAACGCCAACAACTCGGTGCGCGTCACCGACGAGTTCATGCAGGCTGTCCTCGGCGACGAGATGTGGGACCTGCGAGCGGTCATCACTGGCGAGGTGATGCAGTCCCTGCCGGCCCGGGAGCTGTGGCGGGAGATCGCGCAGGCCTCGTGGGAGTGCGCCGACCCGGGCCTCCAGTTCGACACCACGATCAACGCGTGGCACACCGCGCACGCCACCGGCCGCATCAACGGGTCCAACCCGTGCTCGGAGTACATGCACCTGGACGACTCGGCCTGCAACCTGGCCTCGATCAACCTGCTCAAGTACCTCGACGAGGATACGCAGTTCGACGTCGAGGGTTTCCTGCACACGGTGGAGGTCGTGTTCTTGGCGCAGGAGATCCTCGTCGGCAACGCCGACTACCCCACGCCGGCCATCGCCGAGACGAGCAGAAACTTCCGCCAGCTGGGGCTGGGCTACGCCAACCTCGGCGCCCTGCTGATGGCCCTTGGCCTGCCCTACGACGGCGACAACGGCCGGGCATGGGCAGCCGCCATCTCCTCGCTCATGACGGGCCACGCCTACGCCACGAGCGCCCGCATGGCCAGTCGGATGGGCCCGTTCAACGGATTCGCGGCCAACGAGGAGCACATGCTCGGCGTTCTGCAACAGCATCGCGCTGCCGCGGCCCGGATCGACGAGGAACTGGTGCCGGCCGAGCTGTTGTCGGCGGCCCAGCTGGCCTGGGACGAAGCCGTCGCCGGCGGCGAGGAGTTCGGCGTGCGCAACAGCCAGGCATCGGTCCTCGCACCTACCGGGACCATCGGTCTGATGATGGATTGCGATACCACGGGCATCGAGCCCGACCTCGGCCTCGTGAAGCTGAAGAAGCTGGTCGGCGGGGGGACGATGTCCATCGTCAACCAAACGGTCCCGCGGGCGTTGCGCCGCCTGGGGTACACCGTCCAGCAGGTGGACGAGATCGTCAGCTACATCGACGAGCACAAGTCCATCCTGGGAGCGCCGCACCTGGCGGGCGAGCACCTGCCGGTGTTCGCCTGCTCCATGGGCGACAACGTCATCCACTACGAGGGCCACGTACGGATGATGGGAGCGGTGCAGCCGTTCATCTCCGGAGCCATCTCCAAGACCGTCAACATGCCAGAGGACGCCACCGTCGAGGACGTCGAGGCTCTCCACCTCCTGTCCTGGCGGCTGGGTCTCAAGGCTGTCGCCATCTACCGGGACAACTGCAAGGTGGGCCAGCCGCTGTCGACCCAGAAGAAGGGTGACAAGGCTGCTCCCATCCAGGGGGCGGCGACGCCGGCTCAGCCCGTCGAGCGCATCGTGGAGCGGGTCATTCCCCAGCCGGTGCGCCAGAAGCTGCCGCGGACCCGTACCAGCCGAACCTTCGAGTTCCGGGTGGCTGACTGCAAGGGGTTCGCCACGATCGGGGAGTACGCCGACGGCCGACCGGGCGAGATCTTCCTCACGGTGTCGAAGCAGGGATCCACCCTGTCGGGGATCATGGACGCCTTCGCCAAGTCCATCTCGTACGGGCTGCAGTACGGCGTACCGCTGAGGGCCTTCGTCGAGGCCTTCACCAACATGCGCTTCGAGCCCGCGGGCATGACGGACGACCCCGACATCCGCTTTGTGTCGTCGATCATGGATTACCTGTTCCGCCGCCTGGCGCTCGAGTACCTCAGCGTCGAGGAGCGGGCCGAGCTCGGGATCTTCTCGATCGAGGAGCGGTTGCAGCCGACCTTGCCCGGCGTCGAGGAGGCGATCATCCAGACCTCGACGGGCAGCGAGATGGTGCCCGACCCGAAGTCGATCCCGTCGGTGAGCGAGTTGGCGACCCAGATGGAGCTCGGGATGACGACACCCGCGCCGGCCAGGCCCGCCTCGGTGAATCCGGCGCCGGCCGGGCGCCACGCCGACGCGCCCATGTGCATGCAGTGCGGCGTGCAGATGATCCGCTCCGGTAGCTGCCACGCCTGCCCGAGCTGCGGGAGCACCAGCGGCTGCAGCTAATTCTTCGTCGCCATCCTCCGCTTCGCTTCGGCTGGCTCCTACTCGCTTCGCTCGGCAATGCGTCGGGCGTCGTTGCGGTGCGCCGGCCGAGCCGGACG
>DASTFY010000045.1:0-2635 GCA_035719525.1 Acidimicrobiales bacterium | reverse complement strand
GGAAAACCTCGACACAAGCGTGCCGGGGAGCCCGGTCTGCAGGCCAGCGCCCGGGCGCGGTGCGCCGGCCAAGCCGGACGCACCGGGCTCGGCGGGGTCACGGGACGCCGAGGCGGAGCCAGCGGTCGAGGACCTCGCCGTCGCCTTCGAGGCGCACTGTGCCGCCAGCGGGGAGGCGACGCCACATCAGCAGCAGAAGGTCGGACGCCGTCCCGCGGACCGTCACGTCGGCGACGCCGTTGCTCCTGCTGACCTTGAAGACGCCGTCGTCGGTCCACAGCGTCCAGTCAGCGCCGCCGTCGTCGGGGAGCAGCCGCACCGCACCGCCGGTATCGATCCCATCCCGTCCGCTGAGCACCAGCGGCGCCCAGAGGTCGACCAGCTCGTCGATGCCGTCGAGCGCGAGGGCGGTGTTGATCGGATCCGGCTCCCCGACGGCGCGCTGCGCATCCCAGCGGTGCATGGCCGTCTCCTGCGCCTGCCGGCGAGGCCAGAAGCGGCCGTGGTGGGGCTCGAGTGAGAAGTTCCAGACCTCGTCTTCGTCGCCCAATGCCCCGAGGGCCTCCAGCAGCGGTCCCACACCGGCGTCGAACCACTCCGCCGCGGCGTCCGGGTCCCGAGGTGGGCGCTCGAGGGTGGATCGATCAGGCTCCGCCCGGGTGGTCACTGCTGCGGTGGCCCACCGGTGGACCGCGCCGACGTGGGTGACCAACCGGGCCAGATCCCATCCTGGGCAGGTTGCGACAGGAGCGTCCAGCGGTCCTCGGTGGGCGACGCTCGAGAGCGCCGCGGCATCGGCTCGGAGCAGGGGCAGGAACGGGACCGGGCGGGTCGACGGCTCGGAGGCGCTCACGGTCGGAATGTACCCGTGCTCGGTGCTGGCCTACGCCGGTAGCCTGGAGCCCATGAGCGCGATCGGCGCCAGCCCATCGGTCGGGACGGATCAGGTCCTCACGGTCACCGAGTCGGCCCTCGCCGCCGTCAACGAGCTTCGGGCGGCCGAGCCGGACGGTGAGCACCTGGGTCTGAAGGTGGAGATCGTCAACCGGGACGGTCCTGAGTTCCGCTACGACCTGTACTTCGAGACGGTCACCAAGACCGCCATCACCGACGTCATCCGCAGTCACGACGGTCTGAAGGTGATCATCCCGGCCGGCGATGTGGACGATCTGGCCGGTGCCGTGCTCGACCATGAGCTCGGGCAGCTCGTCATGCGCAACCCCAACCGTCCCCAACCCATGCAGCTCGGGACGCTGGTGACCACGGACGAGGTCGCCACCAGCGTTCGGGCGATCGTGGACGACGAGGTCAATCCGGCCCTCGCGGCCCACGGTGGTTATGTGACGTTCATGGGCCACGACGGCGAAGGCAAGGCGTACCTCACCATGGGCGGCGGGTGCCACGGTTGCTCCATGAGTCGCATGACGATGCTGCAGGGCGTGGAGGTGATGATCACCGAGGCCGTCCCCGCCATCAACAAGGTGGTCGACGCCACCGACCACGCGACCGGGGAGAACCCCTACTACAGCTGACATCCGCCCCGGGCGCGCGAGTGAGGATCAACTCGCGCACGCGCGGATGACGGCGTCGTTCCCGTTCCCGGTGAGCACGTACAGGCAGCCGTCAGGGCCCTGCTGGGCCGTGCGGAGGCGACCATACGCCCGGTCGAACTGCGACGGGATCTGCTCGCCCGCGAAGGTGGCGCCAGCGTAGAACTGGATCCGGAGCCGGGAATCCTTGAGGGTGGCGACGGCGAGTGCGCCCTGCCACGGTCCCCAGTGGGCGCCGTGCAGGAAGGTCATGCCGCTCGTGGCGACGGTCGGCACGCCTGAGGCCCAGGCGGGGAACCGGGCGCTGGGGTACTTGCCGGCGTCGGTCATCGGGACGGACTCGTTGTACCCGGGCACGGGATCCCAGCCGTAGTTGGCTCCGGCCGAGAGCACGTTGATCTCGTCGTCCCGGTCGGGGCCATGCTCGGCCGACCAGACCGAACCATCGCTGCGGAAGGCCAAGCCCTGCACGTTGCGATGCCCGTAGGTGTAGATCAGCGACTGCGTGCCGAAGACGGCGAACGGGTTGCCCGGCGCGGCGGTGTTCGTGTGGTCAGGGTTCACGCGCAGGACCTTCCCGCCCAGCGAGCCGAGATTCTGGGGGTTGGTTCCGAAGGCGGCATCGCCGGTGGTCACCCACAGCGCGCCGCCGGCCATCTCCAGCCGGCATCCGCCGTGCCGCCCTGACGTGGCGTCGATCCCGGTGACGACGTCGTGCAGCCTGGTCGCCGTGGTCACGCCGGCGTCGAGCTGCCAGGCGACCACCTTGACTGAGTTGCCGTGCGCGGGCGAGTTGTCGGTGCTCCCCTGACACGTGTAGACCCGCCTGTTGCTCGAGAAGCGACCGTCGACGGCAAGACCCATCATCCCTGTCTCGCCGCTGGCCCAGAAGTCGGATCCGCCGTTGGTGAGCTGTGCGGCAACGCCGTTGCGGACCACGAACAACCCCGCGCCGCGCTGGGTCAGCAGCAGCGTCCCGTCGGGGAGCCAATCGACGTCCCACGGTTGCGACAGGCCGCCCACGACCGCCTGGACCGTCAGGTTGGGCGCGCTCGGGGGCGGCGGAGGCGGCGGAGGCGGCGGGG
>DASTFY010000044.1:0-4526 GCA_035719525.1 Acidimicrobiales bacterium | reverse complement strand
TTCGTGACGATGCTCAGCTCGCGAGGCGCGTCGGCGGCGCGGGCGGCCATCACCTGCGCCTCGCCGAGCAGCGCGTCGTCGTCCACGCACCGGTAAGCCAGTCCCAGCCGCTCCGCCTCGGCTCCGTCGAGCACCTCGCCGAACAGCACTGCGGCGGCGGCGACCTGCGGGCCGACGATGTCCCGGAGCAGCCAGGTGTGGCCGCCGCCCGGGTGCAACCCGATCTGGAGGAAGCGGGTGTCGAAACGGGCGCGACGGGCCGCCAGGCGAACGTCGCAGGCCAAGGCCAGGTTCATCCCGGCTCCGACGGCGGCCCCGTTGACCGCCGCGAGGGTCGGCAGCGAGCAGCGGGCGATGCGCAGGAACCCTTCGTAGATCGTGCGCAGTCCGGGCCCGTCGGTCGTCTGGAGGTTGCCGAGGTTGGCGCCGGCGCAGAACGCCGGCGGTGCGCCGGTGACGACGAGCGCCCCCACGGCCTCGTCGGCCTCCACCCGATCGACGGCGCCGACGATCTCCTCCACCATCGGCGCGGTCATCGTGTTCCGCTCGGCGGGGTTGTCCAGGGTGAGGGTGGCGACGCGATCGACGATTGCCATCTGCACGAGGCTCATGCCGCCGAGTCTGACAGCCGGCCCGGCGTGGGCACGGCCGTCATCGCCGTGACGGCAGTAGTCTCGCCCGCTCATGCTCGACCACGTCTTCACCGACGCGATCAGCGCGCTGCGGGAGGCCTTCGAGGCCTCGATGCTCGAGCGTCAGGCCTTCGAGGAGCACTTCCAGGTCGACGTACTGCTCGGCGACGTGGTGTGGGAGACCAGCTACGGCCTTCCCGGTGAGGGGCTGCCGCCTCGGGTCGTCGCGCACATCACCTTCGACTGGCCGACCTGGAGCCAGACCTCCTACCGGCGCTGGTACATCGAGGAGGCCCTCGAGGAGCACCCGGCCATCGAGATGGAGATCGTGTTCCGCGTGCAGCGCCTGGCCGAGCAGCCCGATCCGGCCCTGTTCGAGGCCGTGATGCCCGAGGCCAGCCCGCCGATCGGCAACGAGCGGCTCGAACGGGCGGGTTCGACGGTGGAGATCGGCTACCCGCACGGGGCGGGCTCGACCGCCGACTACGCGCTGGAGCTGACCTACGAGGGCCTCTACGAGCTGGCCGAGGAGACGCTGGCCGACGGCGCCAGCAAGCTGCTCGACGAGCACTTCTCCGCCTTGGGAGGCTGGATCGCCTCGATGTTGGTCGGCCTGGGCGACGTCAGGGTTTCGTTCCTGCCTCCCGAGGAGGAGGAGTGACCCTCAGAGCGCCGCACCGAGGTCGCGCAGCGACTGCAGCACCTTCTCGTTGATCGCCTCGGCGAGGATGTCGGCCCCGGCCTGGTTCAGGTGGAATCCATCGTCGGACCGGACGAGGCGGAACTCACCATCGACGTTGACGTAGTCGGCGTAGCCGCCGCTAACTCCCGAGAACATCGGCCACGAGTCGACCAGCGCGACTTGGGGCCGCTCGGCCGCCTCGGCCAGCACCGCCTCGCGTAGGAAGGTGAGCCGGCGGGTCAGGTCCTCGGACTTGGCGTTGGGGATGCCGACCCAGATGAGCGTGCGGCCGTCTGCCGCCAGGTAGTCCATCATCGCCCCGACCCTCCGGCGGTATTCCTCTGTCCACTCGGGCGCCGACACGTCGTAGCCCTTGCCGTCCACCTTGATCGGCTGCGCGTCGTTTCCGCCGAACGTCACCACGACGATCTGCGGTCCCACCTCGGTGATCTTCTTCTGGATGTGTTTGGGCCAGTCGAAGAAGTCGGGCCGGGTCAGCCCGGACGACACCTTGTAGTCGAGGACCGACTCGACGACGCCGGTCTCGCTGGCCAGCCGCTGCAGGCTGGGGCCGATGGTGCCGGCGTCTGAGTCGCCGGCGATGTAGAGCACGGCAGGGTTGTCCGTCGTGGGCGGGCCTGGCGGCCGGTTGGCCCCGGCAACCGGGGGCAGGGTGGCCACAGGCGCCACGGTCGTCGGGGTCGGTGCTGCCGGCGCCCCGGGGGCCACCGACGTCGCGGGACCCGCTGTGGTTGCGGTGGTGGTCGGCGGGAACGTGGCGAAGGATCCTTCTCCTCCTTGATCACTTCCCCGCAAGGCGTCGACCCGCTCGCCCGGCCGGTCGAGCCGCAGCGCCTGGCTGAGGTCCAGGAGCGGGTTGGTGAGCCGCAGGCCCACGGAGCGGACGGTCGAGCCCTGGGGCATCCGGTCGAAGGTCGACACGACCGTCTCGGCGTTCAGCAGCCCGGCGATGAGCAGGGCGATGGCGCCGACCACGATGACCTGACCGGCGGCCAGCGGACGATCGCCGTTGGGCAGCGGGCGGGGCCGGCGGGTCGGGTCAGGGTCGTGCGACATGCTCTAGAACTGGAAGTAGATGAACTCGGCGACGCCCTGGGGGCCTAGGACGTCCAGGAGGAAGAATCCCACGGCCAGCGCTCCCGCCTGTGCCACCAGGGGCAGGTAGGAGAACCGCCGGGTCAGCTCGTCCACGGCCGGTTGCGGCACCCATTGTGCCGCCAGCATCAGCACGATCACCGCCAGGAGGAGCGGCGTGACCAGCTCGGGGGGCGTGCCCCATCCGGTGGCGATCTGCTTCAGGACGTCGAAGGCCACGTCCAGCGTCGGCGCCCGGAAGAACACCCAGGCCAGGCAGACCACGTTGAACGTGACGAGCCATCCGATGGCGCGACCGGTCGGCCCGAGCGGCCCCAGCCCCGCCGCCTCCCGGCGCAGCAGCCACACCCGCTCCAGCACCAGCCAGCCACCCTGGATGATCCCCCACACGACGAAGGTCCAGCTCGCGCCGTGCCAGAGACCGCCGAGGAACATGGTGAGGAAGAGGTTCACGCAGGTGCGCAGTTCGCCCTTCCGGTTGCCGCCCAGGCCGATGTAGAGGTAGTCGCGCAGCCACCGTGACAGCGTCATATGCCAGCGACGCCAGAAGTCCTGCAGGGTGCTGGCGGTGTACGGCGCGTTGAAGTTCAGCGGGAAGCGGATGCCGAGCAGGAGCGCGAGGCCGATGGCGATGTCGGTGTAGCCGGAGAAGTCGGCGTAGATCTGGATGGCGTAGGCGTAGACCGCGAACGCGTTGTCGATCGCTCCGTACTGAGTCGGGTTGTTGAAGACCGGCTGCACGATCCAGGTGCGCAGCTGCTCGGCGATGATGACCTTCTTGGCCAGGCCGAACATGATCAGGCGGAACGCGCGGGCGGCGTCGATCTCCCTCGGATCGGCGCGGCGCTCCATCTGCGGAACGAACTCCCTCACCCGCACGATCGGCCCCGCCACCAGGTGGGGGAAGAACGACAGGTAGGTCGCGAAGTCCAGCAGCGGAACCGGTCGGAGTTGGCTGCGGTAGACGTCGACCACGTAGCTGATGGCCTGGAAGACGAAGAACGACACGCCGATGGGCAGGATCACGTCGACCAGGGGCAGCGTCCCTTCCCGGACGCCGTTCAGGCTGTCGACGATCCACTCGGCGTACTTGAACCAGACGAGGACCGCGACGTTGGCGGCGACGGCGAGCAGGACGGCCAGGCGCCGCGCCCCCCCACGAGCCCGACTGATGATATGGACGAGCGCGTGGTTGCCGAGCGTCAGGGCGATGAGCAGCAGGCAGTACCGGCCTCGATAGGCCTCGAACCTCCACCAGGCGTAGAAGGTGTAGCTGGCCAGTAGCAGGAACACCTTCCACCGTGTCGAGAACGGCTGGAGCAGCCAGGCCACCACGAACACGAGCGGGAAGAACAGCCCGAACTGGAGGGTGGGGAAGACCACAGCGGCGCCGATGGTAGGGGCTTGTGACTCCGCCAGAGCGGTTGCTGCGCCCGCCGGAATGTGACTCGCCGGCCGCTCCTGGGCGCCCCCGAGATGTCACCTCGCGCGCCGGGCGCAGCGCGACGCCGTCGTGCCTTGCTCGGAGGGGCCGACCCTCGTAGCGTGCCGGACCACATATTCCATCACTGAAGGGGGAGGGCATGCGTTTTCGACGCAACCTCATGGTTGCCACCGCGCTCGTAGCGGGCCTGGCCTTGACAGCCAGCGCCTGCGGAAGCGACGAGGGCAGCGGCAGCGACACCACGGCCAGCGGCGGCGCAGAAACGACCGCGGCGGCCGGCGGCACCACCACCGCAGCGGCCGGTGGCGACACGACGGCGGCCGCGGGCACGGGCGAGTGCAAGCCGGGCAGCGGCACGGTCGAGCCGATCGCCACGGCCGAGGCGGACGGGGCCGGCAAGACGGTCGGCCTGCTCTTCGACGTCACCGGGCGCGGCGACAAGTCGTTCAACGACGGCGCGGCCGCCGGCCTGGACAAGGCGGCGGCGGACTTCGGCATCACGACCGAGGAGTCCGAGCCCACCGGCGACGCGGACCGGCCGGAGCGCATGGCGGGCTTCGTCGGCGACGACCTCATCGTGGCCGTCGGCTTCCTCTGGGGTGCCGCGACCACTGAGTCCGCGGCCCAGAACCCGGACCAGCTCTACGCCATC
>DASTFY010000043.1:0-7771 GCA_035719525.1 Acidimicrobiales bacterium | reverse complement strand
GGATCATCGATCGCAGCCCGGACGAGTCGATGAAGCCGACGTCGCTGAGGTCGAGGACGAGGCGCGCCGCTCCACCATCGAGCACCTTGGTCACCGCGGCGTCGAGCGTCGGGGCCGAGTAGGCGTCCAGCTCGCCGCGGATCACCAGGACTGGCACACCGTCCTCCGCCGTCACCTCGACCACCAGGTCGGCTGGGCCGTCGTCCGTCATAGGGACTTCTCCTCTCCCTGCGCCCGGGCTCGGGCGCCCCACGTCGGCAGGCTGTCATACCCGAGTGCGCGTTTGCCCAAACGTAGGGTCCCGCCGCGCTCATCACCCGTTCGGGTGGTCTGGCCCGTCCTCCGCTCCGCCTGGACCCCGCCATCGGTAGGTTCGCTGACGATTGCCTCGGAGGTGCAGCGGGTATGAGCACTAAAATGTCTCCGCTTCCCGTCGCCGTTGCGCTGGTCAATGACTACGACTTGGTCGTGGCCGGGCTGTCGACGATGCTACGGCCATACCGTGATCGCATCCGGGTGGTCGATCGGGCTGTGGACCGGGCGCCGGCGCAGCCCGTCGATGTGTCGCTGTTCGACACGTACGGGGTGGCCGACGGCCAGCTCGATCGGTTGCGGGAGCTGGTCGAGGATCCGCACGCCGGCTCGGTCGTGGTGTTCAGCTTCGGCTCGAACCCGGAGCTGGTGAGGGAAACCTTGAACGCCGGCGCCTCCGGCTTCGTGTCGAAGACGGTGAACGCCCGCCAGCTGGCCGAATCGGTGATCTCGGTAGCTGGGGGACACCGAGTCGTGTTGACGCCCGCGCCGCACCGGCATCGTGACAACGGCTTGCGCTGGCCCGGACGGGAGCGTGAGTTGAGCGCCCGCGACAGCGAGCTGCTCGTCCTGCTCCGGCACGGCTACACGAACCGCGAGATCGGCGAGCGCCTGTACCTGAGCGAGAACACGGTGAAGACCCACCTCCGGCGGCTGTTCGCCAAGCTTGGAGTGTCGAACCGGACGCAAGCGGCGATGATGATCACCGAGGACGCGGACTTCCGGCCCCGGGCCGTCCCGGCCTGACGCGGCCCGACCCGCCCCGTCACGCCACCCGGCCGGGAATCGGCTCCGCCGGCGCAGTGGCGCGGTCAGGAGCAACCGCGCTCCACAGCGCCTCGCGAGCACGAGCCGCCGGCGGCCCGACCAGCGCGTTGGCGGCAACGACCCCCTCGATCATGTCCCAGAGCACAGGGATCCAGGCCCGGCCCCTGACGCGGATGGCCACGGTGGGCCGGCCGGCTCTGGTCTGCACTGTGCGATCGGCGCCGACCAGGCGAGGGGGACTGCGAAACCCGGGCGCGACGAGCCCGAGCGATCGAGCGGTCTGAGCGAGCAGGCGCGCCGCCATGGCGAAACGGGTGGTGGTGGCCGGATCCATCACCACCGATCATCGCAGCGGGGTGTCGCGAGGTTTGGCGAGGCTGCCACCGACAGCGTCCGCATCCCCGCTACACCCCCTGCGTACGGTGGAGGGCCATGGTCACCGACGTCGCCGACAGCACCGATCCCGCCCTCGTGCGGACGGCCGACCCCGTCGGCAACCCGGCTCAGCAAGCGGTCATCGCTCTGCTCCGCCGCCCCGGTGAGCCGCGCACGTTTCCTGCCGGGCTGGGCGAGGAGCTGAGGACCGACCTGGAGCAGGCTCTGGCCCCCATCGTGGCCGACCTC
Source organism: Acidimicrobiales bacterium (assembly GCA_035719525.1). Lineage (GTDB taxonomy): Bacteria > Actinomycetota > Acidimicrobiia > Acidimicrobiales > Ilumatobacteraceae > DASTFY01. The sequence continues at coordinate 6,067 of DASTFY010000043.1, read as the reverse complement.
ACCCCGGACGATCCGTTGTGGGTGAGCAAGCACGCCCTCGCCACCGTTCACGGGTGCGAGGCGTTCCATGTGGAGTCGGCGGCCCACCGCTTCGAGTGGACCGTGCCCGCGGCGCGGGGCACAGTGGCCCACAAGGCGATCGAGCTCGGCGTCCATTGGCAGGGTGAGGCCACTCCGATGGAACTGGTGGACGAGGCATTGGCCCGCCTCGTCGATGACGACCGCCAAGGGGCGCAGCGCTTCCTCGGTGCGCTGAGCGCAGGCGACCGGGCCGAGCTTCGTGGCCTCGCGGCAGAGCTGGTCACCAGCTTCCAGGAGTGCTTCCCCCCGTTGAAGCCGGCGTGGATCCCGGTGACCGAGAGCCGGGTGCGGGTCGAGCTGCTGGGGGGTTCGGTCATCCTGTCCGGCAAGACCGATCTGAGCCTCGGCCGGCCCACCGGCCTCGTGGCCAACAAGGTCATCATCGATCTCAAGTCCGGCCGACCCAGTGTCACCCACCGCGAGGACCTGCGCTTCTACGCCATGCTCGAGGCCATCAAGCTCGGGGTACCGCCCCGCCAGGTGGCCTCCTACTACCTGGAGTCGGGACGCGCCCAGCCCGAGGACGTCACCGTGGCGTTGCTGCAGTCGGCCGTGCGCAGGACGGTCGAGGGCGTGATCAAGATGGTGGAGCTGGGCCGCCACCGGCGTGAGCCGACGCGCCAGGCCGGACCGACCTGCCGTTGGTGCCCGTTGTGCGCCGACTGCGACGAAGGCCAGGCCGAGCTGGCGCGCAGGAAGGAGGGCGGCGAGGGCGATTGGTAGTGGGCCCCACCGGGTCCGACCCGGCGCCCGCCGATCAGGGCCGCGTCGGCTCGGCGCTCATCAGCGCGACGCGGGCGGCCAGGCCGGCTTCGCGGCGGATGGTGGCGATGTGGCGCCCGGGCTGCACCGCCGCCTTGGACGCCCCCACGAGCGGGCCGAGGTGCGCGCAGGCAGCATCGAGGTCGGCGACGGTGACGGCGATCCCGTAGAAGCGCGCCGGGCCACCCTGGGGATCCGGTTCTTGGCCGCCGACGACTTCCAGGATCACCTCGCCGAGGCGGAAGAACGCCTGGCGCATGACGGCGCCATAGGTGTCGCTGTCGCGAATGCGCAGCACTGGAAGCCCGAGGGAGCTCTCGACCGCGTCCACGGTGCGCGCCAGATCGGGCGTTCCGATCACGATGTGGTCGATCAGGAGGGCGCCGATGCCGCCCCTGGCCGCGTCGGCGGTCGGCGACGGTGTCGCGAGCGGCGCTCCGACATGCTCCGTCGGCACCCCGTCGACGTCGGTGGTGCCGCCGTCGCGGGCGCCGAGCAGCGCCCACGACCGCAAGCCGGGACGGCCGAACGCGGGGTCGAGCCGAAGGCTCACCGTCCCGATGCGGCCCATACCCTGACCGTCGACGTCGAAGCCGGCCCGCTGCCAGTCCGCCGGATCGGCGGCGATCCGCAGCTCGACGATGTGCGTCACGTTCCTGCCTCGACACCGAGTTGCCACGTGAAGAAGGCCAGCACGTCGGCTACCTCGTCGGCCTGCTTCTGGAGCGGCTTGCCCTGTCCGTGACCGGCCCTGGTCTCCTGGTGCAGCAGGATCGGGTGGTCGTGTGGGCAGGCGCTGGCGGACTGTAGTGCGGCCGCCATCTTGCGGGCATGGAGCGGGTCCACTCGGCTGTCGCCCTCCGCGGTGGTCAACAGCAGGGCGGGGTAGCAGACGCCGTCGCGGACGTTGTGGTAGGGCGAATACGCCAACAACCAGCCCAGCTCGTCGGGGACGTCAGGGTCGCCGTACTCGTCGGTCCACAGGCGGGCGATCAGGAACTGCGGATAGCGGACCATGTCGAGTAGCGGCACGGCGCAGTGGACCGCCCGGCAGAGGTCGGGTCGCTGAGTGAGCGCGGCGCCGACGAGCAGGCCGCCGTTCGAGCCACCGCGGATGGCCAGTCGGTCACGGGCGGTCCGGCCGGTGGCCACCAGGTGGTCGGCGGCCGCGTGGAAGTCGTCGAACACGTTCTGCTTGTGCTCGCGCCGGCCGGCCTGGTGCCATGCCTCACCCTCCTCGTAGCCGCCGCGGAGGCCGGCCACGGCGAACAGACCGCCCGCTTCGGCCCACGCCGCGATGGTCGGCGACCACGCCGGGGTCTCGGCGATGGCGAAGCCGCCGTAGCCCGTGAGGATGCACGGCGTGTCGACGTCGGGGAGCTCGTCCGCACGGTGGACGAGGAACAGCCCGATCTCCGTGCCGTCGGCGGACCTGTATCGCTCGTGCCCCACGGTGAACTCGGTGTCGAGAGGCGACCGCGCCTGGTCGGCCCCGTGCGCCGCCAGCCCGCTCCCACCGTCCCACCGGAAGAGGCTGGCGGGACGGGTGAAGCCCTCCAGCTGCAAGAAGGCGGTCTCGCCATCCGGTGACGCTTCGAGGCCCACCACCGAGCACAGCTCGGGGAGCTCGAGCTCGCCCGCCGGTGCGCCGTCCGATGCGTGCCGCGCGACGCGCGCCGCGGAGGCCATCGTCGTGACCACCAACAGGCCGCCGGCCACCGGCTCGGCGTGCTGCACGACACCGTCGCCTTCGGGCACCAGCGTCTCCCACGCCGACGCCTCCACCGCAGCTTCCAGCGGGATGCCCACGACGCGGCCGCGGAGGGCATCGAGGGTCGTGACGGCCACCAGCCGGTCACCGTCGAAGCGGGCTTGCGTCGTGACGTCCATGCCGCTGATCAACGTGCGCCACTCGCCGGTGGCCTCGTGCCGCAGGTGCAGGTCGGTGCGGGACCAGCCGACCATGGCCGTGACCAGCGTGAAGCGTCCGTCCGGAGAGGTCGTGACGTCGGCCCAAGTCTCGGGGGTCGGCAGATCGCCCCAGACCAGCTCGTCCTCGGTCCACGGGCGGCCGAGGCGGTGGCGGAAGATGCGCCGGTTGTACTCGTCGTCGGCGGGGTAGCGGGCGTAGAAGAACGCGTGGTTGCCAGGGAGCCAGGCCACGCTGGCGGCGCGGGTGTCGGGGATCTCGTCGGCTCGATGCTGGCCCGTGGACACCTCGAGCACCCGTAGGACGCTGCGCTCGTCCCCGCCCTCCGAGACCCCGTAGGCCACCAGCTCGCCGTCCGGGGAGGGGTGATACCAGTCGATCGCCGCGGTGGCGTCGGCGACCAGCGCGGCCGGGTCGACCAGCACCCGGGCTCGCCCGGCAACCGCACCGGCGGGGCGGACGACGAGCGTGAACTGCTTCTGGCCGCCGCCCCGTTCCAGTGAGAACACCCGATCGGCCGCGACGCGTACGCCCGTCGAAACGGGCAGCTCCAGCAGGGTGACCAACCGGTCCAACCAGGCCTTCCGGTCGGGACGGGCTTCGAGCGCCCCCCGGGTCCGGGCGTTCTGCGCCGCCACCCACTCCCCGACCTCCGGCGAGTCGCCGTCCTCCAACCAGCGATACGGGTCAGGCACCTCCCGGCCGTGCAGGAGCTCGACCACAGCCTCGCGCCGCGTCGGCGGAGGCGGGATCGGCATCGCGTTGCTCAGCGCCCCATGTTCGGGCGCTTCCCGTGGTTGGCCTTGGAGCGGCGCATGCGCGCCTTCTTGCGCTTGGTCTTCTTGGACATGAGGGACCAGCCTACGGTGTAGCTCCCCTCGAGCGCCCTATGCCGAGCGACGGCGGAAGATGCTGTAGCCACCAGGGCCGACAAGCGCAGCCACGATCAGGAGGATGATCCCCCAGAGCCACGACCCGCCGATCAGCACGATGAGTCCGACAACAGCGATCACGGCCGCGATGATGAACAGCACGGTTGGCGACATGGGCACTTCCTCCTGTGGATCTGCTCCGCTCCGGGCACCGTAACCGATCGTCGCCGCGGCGTCCCGAGATGCAGAACCCTGAGGCCGTGGATCAGGGCTGGATGCCGCAGTACGTCGATCAACATCCTCGCGTGACCCGATCAGGCCGCTGCGGTCCAGTTCAACAGCTCATCCGCGCTCCAGGTGTTGATGATCCGTTCGACCGGGACCTTGCTGGCCGCTGCCTTCTCGCACCCGTGAGGCTGCCATTCGAGCTGACCCGTGGCGTGCGCATCGGAGTCGATCGACACCAAGCACCCGTATGACAGGGCCAGGTCCAGCAGCTCCTTGGGTGGGTCGAGACGCTCCGGCCGGCTGTTGATCTCCACCGCGGTGCCGTACTGGGCGCAGGCCGCGAACACGTAGTCGGCGTCGAAGACGGACTCGGGGCGCTTCCCGATCAGCCGGCCCGTGCAATGGCCGAGGATGTCCACGTGGGGAGACGCCGCGGCGAGGATCATCCGCCGCGTCATCAACGGTCGCTCCATCCGCAGCTTGGAGTGCACGCTGCCCACCACGACGTCGAGCCGCGCGAGGAGCTCGTCCTCCAGGTCGAGCTCGCCGTCTTCCAGGATGTCGACCTCCATGCCGGTGAGGATCCGGAACGGCGCCAGCTGCTCGTTGAGGGCCGCCAGGTCGTCGAGCTGGGACAGCAACCGCTGGCGGTCCAGACCGTGGGCGATGGTCAGGCGGCCCGAGTGGTCCGTCAGCACCATGTACTCGTGGCCGAGCGCGATGGCGGTCGCCGCCATCTCCTCGATGGTGGCTCCCCCGTCGCTCCAGGTGGAGTGCAGGTGGCAGTCGCCCCGTAGGGCAGCGCGGTACGCCGCCGCTTCGGCGGACATCTCGATGACGGTCTCGGTCTCCAGCTTGGCGAGGTAGGACGGCACCTGGCCTTCGAGGGCCTCCCGGATGACCCGGGCCGTGGAGTCTCCGATGCCGGGCAGCTCGGTCAGGGTGCCCGCCTCGGCCCGTTCGGCCAGCTCCTGGGGCTCGGTGCTACGGGCAATGTCGAGAGCTCGGATCCACGCCTTGGTCTTGAATCCGCCCGTGTGGGCGCGATCCAGGCAGTGGACGATCCGCTGGAGCGCCTCGACGGGGGTCATCCCCGGCAGGGTAGAGCCAGATTCGTGCTCGGCGGCCGGTTTGGCTCGTACGGTGCGGGCCGTGATCCGACCGGCGCGGCCTGAGGACGTCCCTGCGTTGATCGGCCTGATCCGCGAGCTGGCCGAGTACGAGCGAGCGCCGAGCGAGGCGGTGGCGACGGCATCGCAGCTCCACGAGGCGCTGTTCGGTCCGCAGCCGGCCGTGTTCTGCGACGTGGCGGAATCCGACGGTGTCGTGGTCGGCATGGCGATCTGGTTCCTCAACTTCTCCACCTGGCTCGGCCGCCACGGGATCTACCTGGAGGATCTGTACGTCATGCCGGACCGCCGAGGGCACGGTCACGGCAAGGCACTCTTCGCCAACCTGGCCCGCAGGTGCGTGAGGGAGGGCTACGGGCGGCTCGAATGGAACGTCCTCGACTGGAACACGCCCGCCATCGACTTCTACGTCGGCTTGGGCGCCACCGGGATGGAGGAATGGACCATCCACCGGCTCAGCGGCGATTCCCTCATGCAGCTCGCCCAGGAGGCGCCGCCGCAGTCCAGCCCCTAGCCTGCTTCGTTCGGAATGGAACGGTTCGGCCTGGTCGGGCTCCCCAACGCAGGCAAGTCCTCGCTGTACAACGCACTGACGGGCGGCGGCGCCCTGGCCACCCGGTACGCCTTCTCGACCAGGGAGTCCCACCTCGGGGTGGCGAAGGTGCCGGACCACCGCCTGGACGCCCTGGCCGAGATGTCCGAGAGCCGGAAGGTGGTCAGCGCGTCGGTCGAGCTGGTGGACATCGGCGGCCTCGTCGCGGGCGCCAGCCGCGGTGAGGGGTTGGGCAACCAATTCCTGGCCGGGATCCGCGAGGTCGATGCCATCGTCTACGTCCTACGCGCGTTCGTGGACGAGGACGTGCCCGGTTCGACCGACCCGCTCGAGCAGATCAGGGTGCTGGAGCTGGAGCTGGCGCTGGCGGACCTGGAAGGCGTTGAGAGCCAGCTGGCCAAACGGATGAAGGCCGCACGAGCCGACAAGTCGTTGGCCGCCGAGGTGGAGGCGCTGGAGGCGGCCCACGCGGCGCTGGCCGACGGTCGACCGATCTACCGCGCCGGGCTGG
>DASTFY010000042.1:0-4598 GCA_035719525.1 Acidimicrobiales bacterium | reverse complement strand
GGGGCCACTGTGCTGGCACCGTTGTCGGTGAGTGGGAACCCCATGGCGTCGAAGGCGGGGAACCGTACCCAGTGGGTGTAGTCGGGGCGGAACCCCGAGGTGAGGATCGCCACCCCGAACCCGTTGAGGTCCAGCTCGAGCGGCGGGTCGGCGTGAAAGGGCGGAGGGTCAGCCAGCTCGGGCGCCGCGATCCCCTTGGTGGGGAGTTGCTCGGTGAGCAGCTTGCGGATGTCGGCGTAGCGGGCATCACCGAAGGCGACCGAGTCAGCCAGGTCCTCGGCGAAGGCTGCCCGATGTCCCTCCACACCGGCCAGGCGGCCCAGGAGCTGCACCCCCATCGCCTGCAAGGTCCGGTAGTGCAGGTCGTGGCCGCCGCGCTGGCCGGTCACCAGCAGGTTGGCGCCCAGCCGAGCTGCTGGTGACGGCAGGGCGCTGAGCGGGGTGTCGAAGAAGCTGGTCTCCTTCAGCCAGGTGACGATGTCGCGGCCGCCGGGCCGCCGCGGCAGCCACGGCGCCCGCCCGCAGGCCAGGAACACCTCGCGGCCCGCTTCATGCAGCTCCTCGGAGAGCTGGCAGCCGGTCTGCCCGCTGCCAACGACCAGGACCTTCCCCGGCGGAAGGGCTGCCGAACTGCGGTACTTCTGGGCATCGATCACCAGCACATCGCGCGGAAACCCCGCCGCAACCTCGGGGCGATGGGGCCGCTGATAGGCGCCCGTGCACACAACGACCAGCGCCGCCCGCAGCTCGCCGGCCGAGGTGCGAAGCAGGAACCCGCCGTTGCGTCCGGGTTCGAGGCTGTCCACGCCGACTCCCTCGCGAACCGGTGCACTGAAGCTCGACGCGTACCGCTCTAGGTATCGGACGATCTCGTCGCGGGGGACGAAGCCTTCCGGGTCGTCGCCGGTGTAGGCGGCGCCCGGCAAGCTCATCGTCCAATTCGGCGTCACCAGGCGAAAGCTGTCCCACAGACCAAGCCAGCTCTGGCCAACCCGTGCCCGCTCCAGCACCACGTGCTCGATCCCGCGGGCGGTCAGCTCGTAGCTCACCGCCAGGCCTGCCTGGCCCGCTCCGACCACGACCACTGGGAACCCGTTGGGCACTCCGACCATCACGCCTCATTCCATTGTCCGGTGAAGAACACGAGCAGCCTCGATGGTGATGCCCCAAGGACCGCACCAGAAGTGCAACGTCTGAACCCGGGTCCGGGCGGTGGTACTGCCCCGCACACCTGGCGGCCCTCTGGGCGGGTGGTTGCTTGCCTCGCGGCAGGCGGGCGCCGGACCGGTTCGACGCGACCGCTCAGGAATCGACCATGCCTCCTGCAGGGCTCCACCGCCCGCCAGCGCTTCCGATCCTATGGCGAGCGGCCCAACGTGGCCGGAGCACTCACCTCCTACTAGCGCTTCGGCGGTTGGCCGAAGAAGCCAACGATCTTCGTCAGCCTGCCGTCGGCATCGACCTCGCCGACATCGATCGACGTCTCGCCAGCACGTCCATCGGCGCGGACCAGCCGCCACAGGAAGCGGACGACGTGGTGATGCAGCTCGACACCGCTCATCATCTCGAGCCGGGCGCCGGGCCGTCCCGCCTGCACCTTCGAGATGTGCTCGCACAGCGCCGATCGTCCCCTGAGCTCCACGTTGGGATCGACATAGGCGCCATCATCCGCCCAGCAGCGCTGGAGGATGTTCAGCCGTGTGGCCGCGTCCGGCTCGTTCCAGGCGGCCACGTAGTCCAAGACGTTGGCCATGGCCGGTTCCGGTACCGCTTCGCGCATCGTCACCTCCCCGACGGCTCCGTCGGGGCGATCACCGCGACGGCCTCGACCTCGATGAGTGCGTCCTCCCGGAACAGCCGCCGGACCTCCACGGCCGTGCTGGCCGGTGGCTGCCGGGTGTTGACGTACTGGTCGCGGACCTCGCGGATCACCGGCAGATGGGTGGCGTCGACCAGGTAGAGGTTGAGCTTGACGACCTGCTCGAAGCTGGCTCCGACCGCCTCGAGGGCGGCGCGGAGGTTGTCGAACACCTGCCGGGTCTGGGCGCGGATGTCGTCGGCGCCGACGAGCGCGCCCGTCGGGTCCAGGGCGACCTGCCCGGCGATGTAGACCGGCCGCCCGGCCGTCACCTCGACCACGTGGCTGTAGCCGAAGGGCGGATGCACCGTCTCGGGGTTGATGAACCTCGCGCTGGCTTGTGGTCGGGCGGATGACGCCTCGGTCAACTCGGCGATCCCCTTTCGGCGGCGTTGTCCAGCTGACGATCTGACGGCGATGGGTTCGTCACGGGCGACAGTACCGCGCGCTTCCAGCTGGGAAGCGCCCGCGCCAGCGCGCGTGAGCCCCGCACCTCGATCGCTCCGCCGCGCAAGGCGTCGCCCCACTCGAGCTCTCCAAGATCCCAGCGGGCAAAGGCCACCGGATCGCTGACCACGACCACCAGATCCTCGTCCCCGCCGGGATGCTTCTCGCAGATCTCTGCGTCGCCACGCTCGATCAGCAGCCAGCTACGGCTACCCGGTCCCGAAAGCGTGGGGTAGTCGAAGCGGACCAGGACCCTGCGGTGAGGGAGGCGGCCGCGGTCGAGGTGACAGCTCACCCAGCCCCACAGCACCACGCCCGGATGGGCGTGCTCGGGGGTCAGCTCCGCCCACTGCGAGCCCCAGCGCTGCAGGGCCAACATGACCTCCGACAGCTCACGGCCGGCCTGGGTAGGCTCGTAGGTCGAGCCGGGACCGTCAGGCTTGGGACGGATCTCGACCACCCCGGCGCGCTCCAAGTCCCGTAACCGCTTGGAGAGCAGGCCGCGAGACAGCCCCGGCGCACCGTCGGCGATCTCGTTGAAGGTCCTGCAACCGATGAGGACGATGTTGCGCAGGATGATGAAGGACCAACGCTCGGCCAGGAGCTCCGACGCCCGCGCGATCGGGCAGTACTGCCCGTAGGTTCTCATCCCAACAGCGTGTCACCCGAGGGCGATCTCCACTAGTGCAAATGCTGAACCCTCCGGCCACCCCTTGGTTCAGCCTAGCTCGGCTGGGGCGTCAGGTGGATAGCCCTGCGCGGGCGAAAGTCATCCTCTGATACTCGGCGGTCTTCACTCGGCCAACGCCGCCTGTACCGCCGCCATGAGGTCGGCTTCCAGCGGTGGTGCGACTGCGATCGTAGCCTCCGACTGCTGGGAGTGCTCATTGGGCCTGACCCGCTTTGACGGACATCCACGATCAGGGGCGTTGCCCCGGAGAGGATGTTCATCATGGAGGTCATGGAACGCGACGAGCGCAAGAGGCCTCGCGCGCGCCGGTCGTTCACCGCAGAGTTCAAGGCCGAGATCGTTGAGCTGTGCCAGCGTGGTGACCGCTCGATCGGGCAGGTCTCCCGGGACTTCGATCTGACCGAGACCGCGGTGCGCGAGTGGGTGCGCCAGGCCGAGCGGGACGCCGGCACGCGTGGCGACGGCGGGCTGACCAGCCAGGAGCGCCAGGAGCTCGCCGTGTTGCGGCGGGAGAACCGGCGGCTGCGCGAGGACGTGGAGGTCCTCAAGCGAGCGACGGCTTTCTTCGTGAAGGAGACCCGGTGAACCTGTATCGGTTCATCGAGGCGGAGAAGGCGCAGCAGCGCAACGTCAAGCGGGCGTGCGAGCTGCTGGAGGTCTCCCGTGCCGCCTATTACGCCCAGCGACCCGGCACCCCATCGGCCCGGCAGGTCGCCGACGCCGCGTTGACCGAGCAGATCCGCCAGGCGCACCAGGCGTCCAAGGGCCGCTACGGCGCGCCGAGGGTCCACGCCGAGCTGCGTCGGCGCGGCCACCGGCACGGCAAGAAGCGGGTGGCCCGGCTGATGCGCTGCGCCGGGCTGCGGGGCCGCGCGCCGCGCCGCTGGAACAAGACCACGGTCCCTGACCCGGCGGCGGCCGCCCGAGCCGACCTGATCCGTCGGGACTTCACCGTCAACGCCGCGGCGGTCAATACCCGCTGGTGTGGGGACCTGACCTATATCCCGACCTGGGAGACACCTCACGTTGGTAGCGGTCAAGCGGCGGTGGGGAGGCTGCTGGCAAACGCCTGGGCCTCGTCATCGGGCACACCGGTCTGGAGGCAGTGGTGGAGCTTGCCGAGGAGCCGGTTGAGCAGGTTGGGTTGGGCGGCGCTGTGGGAGTCGCCGGCGGCGCGGCGACGGTCGTACTGGGCGCGGGCGCCGGGGCTGCAGCGGATCGCGGTTCCCGTCCACATGTAGCCGGCGGCCACGACCCAGTCGTTGCGGGCTCGTCGCGCGCTGACCAGGGCTCGGCGTCCCGAGGCACGGGTGATCGGGGCGGTGCCGGCGTAGGCCTTGAGCGCCTTGGCGTCGGCGAACCGGGCGCGGTCGTCGCCGAGCTCGGCCAGCAGGCGCGCGCCGGTGAGCAGGCCCACGCCGGGGAAGCTGGTGATGATCGTGGCGTCAGGGTGGACGGCGAAGGCGGCCTCGGCGGCCTGGGTGAGATCCTCGAGGTTGCCGCAGACGACGTCGAGGTGGCGCAGCACCGCCAGCAGGTGCTGGCCCATGGCCTGCTCGACGAGCGGGGCTTGGCGGGGCTGGGGTGCGGTGAGGATGGCGT
>DASTFY010000041.1:0-3887 GCA_035719525.1 Acidimicrobiales bacterium | reverse complement strand
GAGGTCTGATGTCACGTCGCCGCTGGCTGGCCGCATCCTTGGTGGTCGCGGCCGGCTGCGTGGTGGCGTGTTCGGGTGGAGGCGACCGCACCGGTGGGACCGCGGAGACGGAGCAGCCGACATCGGACCCGACATCGGACCGGGCGCTGTCCGGGGGCGAGGGCACGGTCTTCGACGAGACCGCCACCGCCTTCAGCCTGGCTCTCCGCACCCTCCCGGCTGAGGACCGCCGCGCCTTCGCCGTCGGCAACAACTTCTTCAACGACAACTGGGTGACGGCGCCGGCCTCCACGACCAGCCGCGATGGTCTCGGGCCCACGTTCAACGCGCAGTCCTGCTCGTCCTGCCACTTCAAGGACGGCCGCGCGCGGCCGCCGGCCGGCGCCGATGATCCCGAGCTGGGGCTGCTCTTGCGGCTCAGTGTGCCTGGGCCTGACGGGCGGCCGATGCCGGTGCCCGGCTACGGATCCCAGCTCCAGGACCGGTCGATCAACGGTGTGCCGGGCGAGGGGACGATCAAGATCAGCTATGAGGAGCGACCGGGCACGTTCGCAGACGGGACACCCTTCATGCTCCAGGCGCCGACCTACGAGATCCTCGAGCCGACCGTCGGCCCTCTCCCCCCGGACGTACAGATCAGCCCGCGCCTCGCCCCGCCCGTGTTCGGCGTCGGCCTCCTCGAAGCGGTGGAGGAAGCAACCGTGCTCGCCCACGCCGACCCGGACGACGCCGACGGGGACGGGGTGTCGGGTCGGCCCAATCGGGTGGCCGACGCGCGCACCGGCGGCACCAGCCTCGGCCGCTTCGGCTGGAAGGCCAACGTCCCGACGGTCGAGCAGCAGACCGCGGGGGCGTTCAACGGCGACATCGGCATCACCTCGGAGGTGTTCCCCGACGAGAACTGCCCCGACGGGCAGCCGGCCTGCCAGGCCGCGATCAACGGTGGGACACCCGAGATCGACGCCGCGAAGATGGCCCGCGTGACCTTCTACACCCGCACGCTGGCGGTGCCCGCCCGCCGCGACGTCGGTGCCGATGACACGAGCGACGGCGAGCAACTGTTCGCTGCTCTCGGATGCAGCTCCTGCCATCTCCCCGAGTTGACGACCGGACCGTCCGACGTCGCTGCGCTCAGCCACCAGGTGATCCGGCCGTACACCGACCTGCTTCTCCACGACATGGGCCCGGGGTTGGCCGATGGGCGACCTGACGGGGAGGCCACCGGTCAGGAATGGCGCACGGCCCCGCTCTGGGGGATCGGCCTGACCGACACCGTCAGCGGCCACAGCCGCTTCCTGCACGACGGTCGGGCGCGCAGCTTGGTGGAGGCCATCCTGTGGCACGACGGGGAAGCCGCGGCCGCCGCCGACGCTTTCCGATCACTGTCGGCGTCGGATCGAGCCAAGCTCATCGCCTTCCTGGAGTCCCTGTGACGAGGACCCGCGCACTGGCGGTGGCCCTTGCCGTGGTGGTGTCCACTTGCTCCTCCGATGGCGGCTCGGCGACCACCACCGGTGGCCCTGACGACCTCGACCTGCGCCGCGTCGCCGACACCGTTATCGTGCCCCGGTACGAACGCTTCGCGGGCGCGTCGGCCGACCTCACCCTGGCGATCTCCCAGCTCTGCGCCGAGCCAACCCCTGCCGCGCTCGAGGCCGCCCGGAACCAGTGGCAGCAGACGCGGGCGGCCTGGCGACACACGGCGGCGTTCGGCTTCGGTCCGGCGATGGAGCTGCGGACGAAGTCCGCGGTGGACTTCCCGACCTCGGCGGAGAAGGTCGCGGAAGTCGTCGCCGGCGCCGAGCCGGTCACCGTCGACGCCGTAGCCGACCTCGGTTCGAGCGCCCGAGGTCTGGGCACGATCGAAGAGCTGCTCTACGGAGCCGACTCCGATGCCCTGGCCGGACCATCCGGCGCGCGCTCGTGCGACTACGCCGCGGCCGCTTCGGAGCTGGTCGAGGACGCAGCCGCCGAGGTGGCCGCGGCTTGGACCTCGAGCTCCGACCCGTACCGGGACACGTTCGCGGCCGATGAGCTGATGGCTCTGAACGACGTCTTCAACCAGTCGGTGGCCACGCTGCAGGGCCTGGCCGACAAGCGCCTCGCGACGGCCGTGGGGGAGGCCACCGGCACCCCCAACCCCGAGGCGTCCGACCCAGGGCCGGCGCAGCGGGCGCTCGACGACATGGTTGACGACCTCGATGGCGTCACGGCCGCCTACGAGTCCGTCCTCGGCCCGGCCACGACGCGCCAGTCGGACGAGGCGGCCGAGCGGTTGGGGCAGCAGCTGCGGACCGGGCAACAGGCGCTCGTCGCCCTTCCCCGCCCGCTGACCGCCGCTGTCACCTCCGACGCCGCCGGCGCCCGCGCCGCGCTCACCGCCCTCCAAGAGGCCAAGCGGACCCTCGCCACGGAAGTGGCCAGCCTGCTGGGGCTGACCCTGACCTTCAGCGAAGCCGATGGCGACAGCTGAACCGACTCGCCGCCGGCGCCTTCTGGCCGTCGCCCCTGCGCTGGGTGTCCTCGCCCTGGCGGTGGGCGTCGGCGTCGTCCGCTGGCAGACGAAGACCGAGGCACCCGCGCTCGAACCCCTCGCAGTGACCGCCACCTCGCAGTACCAGTTCCAGAACCTCTCCGGGATGGTCCACAGCGCGGATCTGGTCGTGCGGGGCAGGGTGGAGGCGAGCTCCCGCGGCCGGGCTGTCGGCACCGGCGACGCCGCCGTCCTGTCGCGGGTCGTCACCCTGCAGGTGGAGGAGGTGCTGGTCGGCTCGGCCCCATCGCCCACCGTCCTCGTCGAGGAGGAGGGCTGGCTGCCGGACGGAACCCCCATCGAGGTCAACGGGTTGGCCAGGAGCCATGAGGGCATGGAGGCGATCTGGTTCCTCGACCGGCTGCCCGAAGGGGACCTACCGGGCTATCTCGTCATCAACCACCAGGGTCGCTACGTGATCGACGGCGGCCATCTCGAGGGAGCCGATCACGACGACTCGCTCATCCGTCGGCTCGAGGGCCTCGATCCCACGGAGCTGGCCACGCAAGTTCGACATTTGGCCGGTTGACGCTCCGCAGGCGCGCGCCTTAGATCCGAAGCCCGCCACTCCCCGCTGGTGGGCCGGGGTGGATTTGAACCACCGTAGGCATTGCCGGCAGATTTACAGTCTGCTCCCTTTGGCCACTCGGGCACCGACCCAGGGTGGGGCAGGCTACCGGACCGGCTTCGGCGGGCACACAAGTCGCCGCTACCGTCTGGGCCCATGCCCAGCTTCGACGTCGTTTCCGAAGTCGACCGCCAGGAGGTCCGCAACGCGGTCGATCAGGCCCAGCGGGAGCTGTCGACCCGCTTCGACTTCAAGAACACCAACTCGGCCATCGAGCAGAACGATCTCGTCCTCACGCTGCGCTCCAGCAGCGAGGACCGGCTTCGGGCACTGCGTCAGGTACTGGAGGAGCGCCTGGTCAAGAGAGGCGTCTCGCTGAAGGGCCTCGATTACGCCAAGGTGGAGGAGGCGGCGGGCAGCACCGTCCGGCAGGTGGCCACCATCAGCGTCGGCATCTCGTCCGACAAGGCCCGCGAGATCAACCGCATGATCAAGGACAAGGGCCCCAAGGGTGTGTCGAGTCAGACCCAGAGCGACCAGGTGCGGGTGACCGGCAAGAAGCGCGACGACCTCCAGTCGGTGATCCAGCTCCTCAAGGAAGCCGACCTCGCCATCCCCCTCCAGTTCACCAACTTCCGGGACTAAGTCTTCGTCGCCGGCCTCCGCTGCGCTTTGGCCGGCTCCTACTCGCTTCGCTCGGCAATGCCTCGTGTCGCGTCGCGGTGCGCCGGCCAAGCCGGACGCACCGGATCTGGCCCCGCTTCGTCGCCGGCCTCCGCTGCGCTT
>DASTFY010000040.1:0-2659 GCA_035719525.1 Acidimicrobiales bacterium | reverse complement strand
TGTTCGATGCCGCCGCCTTCGCACGCGTGCGCCCCGGCGTCATCCTGGTCAACGCCGCCCGGGGCGGCCTGGTGGACCACAACGCGCTGCTCGCGGCGCTGGACTCCGGTCAGGTCGCGGCTGCCGCGCTCGACGTCACGGATCCCGAACCGCTGCCGCCCGACCATCCCCTGTTGCACCGTGCGGATGTGGTCGTGACGCCCCACATCGCCTCGGCGACCGGGGCCGGCCGGGTCCGGCTGTACCAGCACGCCATCGACAACGCCATCGCGGTGCTCTCCGGCGGAAGCTCCGGCGGGACGTGCCACGTCGTGAACCCCGAGGTGTTGCGACCGTGACCAAGCCGGTCGGTATCGGCGTCATCGGGCTGGGCTGGATGGGGCAGGCCCACAGCCGCTCGTTCCTGCGCCTGCCGACGCTGTTCGACGACCGCTGCTACCAACCCCGGCTGGTGGCCTGCGCCGACAACGTGGCCGCGCGACGCGACCAGGCCGTCGGTGCGTTCGGCTTCGCATCGGCCACCGACGACTGGCGGCAGGTGGTCGACGACGACCAGGTCGACGTCGTGGTGATCACCGCGCCGAACATGCTCCACGAGGAGCTGTGCGTCTCCACCGCCGAAGTCGGCAAGGCCATCTTCTGCGAGAAGCCCGTCGGCGGCACGCCCGAGCAGACCGTGCGCATCGCGGCGGCGGCCCGCCGGGCGGGGGTCATCACCGGCGTGGGCTACAACTACCGCTGGGCGCCGTTGGTGCTGCACACGCGCCAGCTCATCGACGACGGCCGCCTGGGCGTTCTGACCAATTACCGGGGCCGATTCTTCTCGATGTACGGCAGCGACCCCATGGGCTTGCTGTCCTGGCGGTTCCTCGAGGCCGAGGGCGGCTATGGCGTGTCGACCGACATCCTCAGCCACGTCGTCGACCTCGCCCACTTCCTCGTGGGGCCGATCGAGAAGGTGATCGGGACGAAGGAGACCTTCATCCGCCAGCGCCCGCTGCCCCGGCCCGGGACGCAGGGCCACTACGCCCTCGGCCACCCGGACGACCCCACGGGCGAGGTGACCAACGAGGACTACGCCGCGGCCCTCGTGGTGTTCGCCAACGGGGTGCGCGGCACCTTCGAGAGCTCCCGATCCACCGTCGGCCCCGAGAGCCAGATGGCCTTCGACGTCTACGGCACCAGGGGCGCCATCGGCTGGAACCTGGAGGACCTCAACTCTCTCCAGGTCTACCTGGTGGACGACGACGGTCGGGCTCCTCGCGGGTACACCACCGTCCGCGGTGGCGACCGCTACCCGTACCACGGGCGATTCGTGCCCGGGGACGCCAACAGCATCGGGTTCGAGGACCTGGTGGCCATCGAGGACCACGCCTTCCTCACCTCGGTCGTGGAGGGGTCGCCGCACCACCCCGGCTTCGAGGAGGCCCTCGACTACGTCAGCTTTCAGGCCGCGTGGCTGCGCGCCTGCGGCTCGGGCACGTGGGAGGACGTCGTCCCCCTCGATGGTGCAGGGATGTCAGGAGGAAGCACATGAACGGGAACGGGACCACGGCGCGGAGGGGGACCGTGCGCACCACCATGGCGCAGGCCATCGTCCGCTATCTGGTGGCGCAGCGCATCGAGATCGACGGCGAGCTGCGCCCGCTCTTCGCCGGCGCCTTCGCCATCTTCGGCCACGGCAACGTCACCTGCCTCGGCCCGGCGCTGGAGGAGGTCAAGGACGTCTTCCCCACGTGGCGGGGGCAGAACGAGCAGGGGATGGCCCTGGCCGCCGTCGCCTTCACCAAGGCCATGCGCCGCCGCCAGATCATGGTGGCCACCAGCTCGATCGGCCCCGGCGCCACCAACATGGTCACCGCGGCGGCCGTTGCCCACGCCAACCGCCTGCCGTTGCTCATCCTGGCCGGCGACACGTTCGCCAGCCGCATCCCGGATCCGGTGCTCCAGCAGGTCGAAGGCTTCGGTGACCCGTCCGTCACCGTCAACGACGCCTTCAAGCCCGTGGTCCGCTACTGGGATCGGGTGGTGCGGCCCGAGCAGGTCGTGCACACCCTGCCCCACGCCTTGGCCACGATGCTCGACCCGGCCACGTGTGGGCCAGCGTTCCTGGGCCTGCCCCAGGACGTGCAGGGGGACGCCTACGACTTCCCGGCCCGGTTCTTCGAGCCTGCCGTCCATGAGATACCGCGGCCCCGTCCCGACACCGGCCAACTGGCGCGCGCCGCGGCCGCGCTGGCGGGAGCGACCAAGCCGCTGATCATCGCCGGCGGCGGCGTCCACTACTCGCTGGCCGAGGAGGCGTTGAGGGAGTTCGCCGAGCGCCACAACATCCCCGTGGTGGAGACCGTCGCCGGGAAGGCCAGCCTTCTCGCCTCGCACCCGCTCAACGCCGGGCCGATCGGCTCGACCGGGTGCACCTCGGCCAACGCGTTGGCCGCCGAGGCGGACGTCGTCCTCGCCGTCGGGACCCGACTGCAGGACTTCACGACCGGCTCCTGGACGGTGTTCGGCAACGAGGCGGTGCGCTTCATCGGTCTCAACACGGCCACCTTCGACGCCGTCAAGCACCTGGCCCTGCCCCTGGTAGCCGACGCCCGTGAGGGGCTGGCCGAGCTGACCGAGCGCGTGGCCGGTTGGCGGGCGCCGGACGCGTGGA
>DASTFY010000039.1:0-2305 GCA_035719525.1 Acidimicrobiales bacterium | reverse complement strand
GCATCCCGCCCCCCGGCGCGCCCGAGTCCCGGGACGACGGGATCATCCGCGAGTGGCGCATCATCGAGGCGCTCACCGGCACCGACGTGCCCTGCACCGAGGCGATCGCGTCATGTGCCGACACCTCGGTCCTGGGCCGGGCGTTCTACCTGATGGGCTTCGTCGATGGCTGGTCGCCGATGGGCCTGCAGGATCGCAAGTGGCCGGCGCCGTTCGACACCGACCTCGAGGCCCGGGCCGGGCTCGCCTACCAGCTGGTCGAGGGCATCGCCCTGCTGTCCAACGTGGACTGGCAGGCCAAGGGCCTCCACGACCTCGGCCGCCCGGACGGCTTTCACGAGCGCCAAGTCGACCGCTGGACCGCCTTCCTCGAGCGGATCAAGGGGCGGGAACTGCCCGGCTTCGACGAGGCCGCGGCCTGGCTCCGGGCGCACCGCCCGATCGACTACGTGCCGGGGCTCATGCACGGCGACTACCAGTTCGCCAACGTGATGTACGAGGACGGCGCGCCGGCGCGCCTCGCCGCCATCGTCGACTGGGAGATGGGCACCGTCGGTGATCCGAAGCTGGACCTGGCGTGGACGGTGCAGAGCTGGCCCGAGGACACGATGGCCCCGGAAGCGGGCGAGACGGGCTACGTGGACATGATCGGCATGCCGTCGCGGGAGCAGATGCTCCAGCACTACGCCGAGGTCTCCGGCCGCCAGGTCGACGACATCGACTACTACCTCGTCCTGGCCAAGTGGAAGCTGGCCGTAGTCCTCGAGCAGGGTTTCCAGCGGGCGGGCGACGACGAGAAGCTGCTGGCCTTCGGCCCGATCGTGCTCGACCTCATGCAGGGGGCGGCCGACATGGCCGCGACCACCGACTACGCCGTGAGCTGACCGTGCGCGCCGCGGTCTGCCGTTCCTACGGCGCTCCGGAGGTGGTCGTGTACGACGAGTTCCCCGCGCCCGACTGCGGCGCCGGCCAGGTGCGGGTCCGGGTCCACGCCGCGGCGGTGAACTTCCCCGACGTGCTGGTGATCGCCGACGAGTACCAGATGACCGCGCCCCTGCCCTTCGTGCCGGGGAGCGAGTTCGCGGGTGTGGTCACGGAGGTGGCTGAGGACGTCGAGGCCGTCGCCGTCGGTGACCGGGTGTTCGGCAGCGTGTTCGTCGGTGCGTTCGCCGACGAGGTCGTCGTGGGGGCCGCCAACGTCACCCGCATCCCGACAGGCGTCGAGGACACCGCCGCCGCGGCGTTCGGTGTCGCCCACCGCACCGCGTACCACGTGCTGCGGTCGGTGGCCCGGGTCCAGCCGGGGGAGGAGCTGGTCGTGCTCGGTGCGGGGGGTGGGGTGGGTCTGGCCGCCGTGCAACTCGGTGTCGAGCTGGGAGCGCGGGTGACGGCAGTGGCTTCCTCCACCGAGAAGCTCGAGGTGGCGGCGTCGTACGGGGCCGCCGAGCTCATCGACCACCGGGCGGGAGATCTGCGACAAGCGCTCCGCGAACGGCACCCGGCCGGGACCGACATCGTCGTCGACCCAGTGGGGGGCGACCTCGCCGAGCCCGCCCTGCGGTCGCTGCGCTGGAACGGTCGCTTCGTGACCGTGGGCTACGCCTCCGGCGAGATCCCCCGGATCCCGCTCAACCTCGTGCTGCTCAAGGGCATCCAGGTCCTCGGGTTCCAGTTCCTGACGTTCGCCACGAACGCGCCGGACGAGATGCTGCGCAACGATGCCGAGCTGATGGAGCTGCTCGGGTCGGGGCGGGCCACCCCCCACATCGGCGCCACGTTCGCCTTCGATGATGTGGCCGCCGCCCTCCGTCACGTCGCCGACGGCAAGGCCATCGGCAAGGTCGCCCTCACCATCGCCTGACCGCGACGGCCAGAACGGATGAGCGAGCCGTTGGCGTAGGTTGCCCGGCATGCGATTCGGACTGGATGTCGCCCAACAACGGATGCCGTGGGACGAGATCGTGAGCCGCGTGCAGTTCGCCGAGGAGCGGGGCTTCGACGGCGCATGGGGCTTCGATCACTTCCAACCGATGTACGGCGACGGCCCCGGGGAGACGTTCGACGGCATGACGACGCTGGCCGCGCTCGCGGGCATGACGTCGCGCATCCGCCTCGGCCTGCTCGTGGCCGGGGTGACGTACCGGCACCCTTCGGTGTTCGCCGCCCAGGCCGTGACCATCGACCACGCGTCCCACGGCCGGCTCGAGCTCTCGCTCGGCGCGGCCTGGTTCGACAAGGAGCACGACGAGCTCGGCATCCCGTTCCCCTCGACCTCGAGCCGTTTCGACCTGCTCGAGGACGCGCT
>DASTFY010000038.1:0-2612 GCA_035719525.1 Acidimicrobiales bacterium | reverse complement strand
TGGCGCTCGGTGGCGAAGAACATCGAGCTCCCGCTCGAGCTCAAGGGCTGGGACAAGGCGCGCCGGCGGGCGCGGGCGGAGGAACTGCTGGCCCTCGTGAAGCTGCCCGAGTTCGCCGACCACCGGCCGTGGGAGCTGTCAGGCGGCATGCAGCAGCGCGTCGCCATCGCCCGGGCCCTCGCCTTCCACCCGTCCGTGCTGCTGATGGACGAGCCCTTCGGCGCGCTGGACGAGATGACCCGCGAGCACATGCAGGCCGAACTGACGCGGATCTGCGCCGAGACGCAAGCCACGGTGGTGTTCGTCACCCACTCCATCCCCGAGGCGGTCTACCTGTCCGACCGGGTGGTGGTGATGTCGGCCCGGCCAGGGCGGATCACGGCGATTGTCGATGTCGAGCTCGGCGCTCGCGACGAGGACACGCGGGAGGCCACCGAGTTCTTCAAGAAGATCACCGAGGTGCGTGAGGCCCTTCGTCGCATCGAGGGCGGCCGTGATCCGCTGGGGCCCGATGGGCTCATCGAGCCCGTGCACGGCGTGGAGGATCGGTAAGGGTGACGTGGCAGCGCCGCGTCATGGCGATCCTTCCTCCGATCCTGTTCGGCATCGCGTTCCTGCTGCTGTGGCAGTGGTTCGTGATCCTGCGCGACATCAAGCCCTACCTGCTCCCCAAACCGTCGGACATCTGGCACCAGATCGACGTCAACCAGTCCGAGATCCTGAAGGCGACCCGCTACACGGGCGCCAACGCGCTGACCGGTCTGCTGTTCGGCACGGCGGCCGGGGTGGGGATGGCGTTCCTCGCCAGCCGCTTCCGCGTCTTCAGCGAGATGGTCACGCCCGTGTCCGCCGCCATCAACGCCATGCCGATCATCGCTCTGGCCCCGATCTTCAACAACATGTTCTCCTCCACCAGCACCGTGCCCCGCCGGCTGGTGGTGGCGATCGTGGTGTTCTTCCCGATCTTCATCAACACGTTCAAGGGGCTGACCCGCATCGAGCCGGTCCACGACGAGTTGATGCGGTCCTACGCCGCCAGCGAATGGTCGATCCTCGGGAAGGTGCGCGTGCCCGGGGCCCTGCCCTTCTTCTTCACCGGGCTTAAGCTGGCCGCCTCGCTGTGCGTGATCGCCGCGATCGTGGCCGAGTACTTTGGCGGCCTGCAGGTCGGCCTCGGCAGCCGCATCACCTCCGCCGCCGCGGCCACGGCCTACGGGCGGGCGTGGGCCTATGTCGCCGCGTCGTGCCTTCTCGGGCTGGCATTCTTTCTCATCACGACGATCCTCGAGCGTGTCGCCATGCCGTGGCGAGTCCATCACCGGCGCTGACCGGTGAACAGATCACCAACACCCAGAAGGGGGAGAGCATGAGGTTGAGGAGAATCACTGGCTTGGTCGGCGTGGCCGCCCTGGCCCTCGTGGCCGTGGGCTGCGGCAGCGACGACAGCGGAGGTAGCGACACCACCGCGGCCGCCGCGGGTACTGAGGCACCGGCGAGCACCGAGGCGCCGGCCGGCTCGGAGTCGCCGGTCACCACCGGGGAGCTGAAGCCGGTCAAGCTGCAGCTCCAGTGGGTGACGCAGGCCCAGTTCGCGGGGTACTACGCCGCCGTGGACCAGGGCTACTACACCGATGCCGGTCTCGATGTCGAGATCCTCGAGGGCGCGGTCGACATCACGCCGCAGACGGTCCTGGCCCAGGGCAACGCCGACTTTGCGATCGCGTGGGTGCCCAAGGCCCTGGCCACCCGCGAGGAGGGCGCGCTGATCACCGACATCGCCCAGATCTTCCAGCGCTCCGGCACCCTGCAGGTGTCGAGCAAGGAACAGAACCTGGATGATCCGGCCAAGCTGGCGGGGAAGAAGGTCGGCAACTGGGGCTTCGGCAACGAGTTCGAGCTCTTCGCCGGCATGACCGAAGCCGGTCTCGATCCGGCCACGGACGTGTCGCTGGTCCAGCAGGACTTCGACATGCAGGCGCTCCTGAGCGGCGACATCGACGCCGCCCAGGCCATGACCTACAACGAGTACGCCCAGGTGCTGGAGGCGACCAACCCCGCCACGGGCGAGCTCTACACACCCGAGGACTGGACGGTGATCAACTGGAACGACGTCGGCACGGCGATGTTGCAGGACGCCATCTGGGCCGACTCGGAGAAGCTGGCCTCAGATCCGGAGTACAAGGAGACGGCCACGGCGTTCGTCAAGGCGTCGATCCAGGGGTGGATCTACTGCCGGGACAACCCGGAAGCCTGCGTCGACCTCGTGCTGGCTCAGGGTTCCCAGCTCGGCGCCAGCCACCAGCTCTGGCAGATGAACGAGATCAACAAGCTGATCTGGCCCAGCCCGGACGGCATTGGCCACATCGACCAGGCCCTGTGGGACCAGACGGTGCAGGTGGCGCTCAACGCCAAGAACGCCGAGGGCTCGACCGTCATCACCGCGGAGCCCGACGCCGACGCCTACACCAACGAGATCGTCGACGCGGCGTTGGCCGAGCTGTCCGGCGAGGACACCACGGGAGACGGCTTCGAGCCCCTCACCGTGACCCTCAACGAGGGCGGCGCCTAGCCAAGCAAGGGAGGACCACGGCGCTAGTGGGCGCGTGCCGTAT
>DASTFY010000037.1:0-2671 GCA_035719525.1 Acidimicrobiales bacterium | reverse complement strand
CTACGGCCGGCTCGGCGCGCAGTGGCTGGCCGACCAGCTCGGCGGCACGGGCAGCGTGCTCTACATGCGGGGCATCGACGGCGTACCGGCCGATGCGGATCGCCACGAGGGCTTCACCGAGGTGATGGCGAAGTACCCGGACATCACGACCAAGGAGGTCTTCTCCGGTTGGGACTTCACCAAGGGCGGCGACATCGCCGTGCAGGAGCTGACCGCAGCCGACTATGACGGTATCTGGACGTCTGGCATCGACTACACCGTGGTCAACGCCTTTGACACGGTCGGCAAGGAGCCGGTCCCGGTCGTGGGTGCCGACAACAACGAGTTCCTCAACCAGCTGCTCCAGGACAAGCCCGGAGCCGCGGTGACGAACCCGGCCGTCATCGGCGGCGTCGGTACGGCCATCGCCCTCCAGGCCCTTAACGGGGAGAACCCGGAGAAGGTCACGACCCTCACGCCTGAGGTGTGGGACAAGGCCACCAACGAGGCCGAGCTCACGGAAAACTACTTCCCGGACCGCGACAAGACCTTCAGCTCCGCGGTCACCGTTGAGCCGTACACCACCTACACGCCCGAGCAGCTGTTCGCCTGCAAGGGCCCGGGTGAGTGATCCCAGGCTGACCAGCCTCTACGGCTGAGACCATCGGTCCGGTGCCCTGCCCCTGACGGGCGGGGCACCCCCGATCCCCATCTCGACATGAACCAGCCCCTGCTCCAGACCACCGCGACCGCCAAGGCCTTCGGCCCCGTCGTCGCCCTGCGCTCGGTCGACCTCACGGTCGCGCCGGGTGAGGTGCACGCCCTCCTGGGGGCCAACGGCGCCGGCAAGTCGACGCTGGTGAAGATCCTGACCGGGGTGTTGCACGCCGACGCCGGCACGATCGCCATCCACGGCGAGGAGGTGGCGCTGCGGCAGCCCTCCGACGCCCGGGCCCGTGGCCTGGCGCCGGTCTTCCAGGACCCGGCCATGGTCCGGGACCTCACCATCACCCAGAACCTGCGGCTGACCGGCGCCGACGTGGACGAGGTCCACGGCCAGCTCGCCGCCATGGACATCGACGGCCTCGATTTCAACGAGCAGGTGCGCGACCTGCCGCTGCCGTTCCTGCGCATGCTCGACCTGGCCCGGGCCATGGCCTTCGATCCCCAGCTCCTCGTCCTCGACGAGATCACCGCCGCCCTCCCGCCGGACCTGTCGGACCGAGTGTTCGAAGTGATGCGGCGCTGGAAGGAGCGCAACCGCTCCGTGCTGTTCATCTCCCATCGGCTGGCCGAGGTGCGCGAGCACTGCGACATGTGCACCGTGCTGCGCGACGGCCGCAATGTGGCCTCGTTCGTGCCCGGCACCGGTGGAGAGGGCCAGATCGTGCAGGCCATGTTGGGCGAGGCCGCCTCCCTGGTCCGGGAGGAGTTCCGGGCGCGGATCACCGCGCACGACGCCGAGGCCCGCCCCCGGCTCGAGGTGCGCGGCGTGGCCGCCGGCCGCCAGCTCAAAGATGTCTCCCTGTCCGTGCGGGCCGGCGAGGTGCTGGGCCTCGTCGCTCTGGAGGGCCAGGGCCAGGACCTGCTGTTCGACGTGCTCTCGGGCAACCGCAAGCCCGACAGCGGCGAGATCGTGGTCGACGACCGGCCCCTCCATGCCGACCATCCCTACGGGGCCATCCGTCGCGGCGTAGTCCTCGTCCCGAGCGACCGCCTCATGGCGCTGCTGCCCAAGCGCCCGGTGCGGGAGAACATCGCCGCGCCGCTGTTCAACCGGATCGGCGCGTGGGGCCCGATCAACCGCGGCAACGAGCGCCGCCGGGTCAACGACGCCGTCCGGCGCCTCTCGATCGACACCCGGGCCGCGGCCCAGGTGCGGCGGCTGTCGGGCGGCAACCAGCAGAAGGTGACCATCGCCCGCTGGCTGGCCGGTGGGTTCCGGACGCTCCTCCTGTTCGACCCGACACGCGGCATCGACATCGGCACCAAGCACCAGATCTACGACCTGGTGCGCGACCTGGCCGAGGGGGGCGCGGCCATCCTCATGTTCACGAGCGAGCTGCGCGAGATCGGGCTGATCTGCGACCGTGCCGCGGTGCTGCACAACGGCGCCATCGTGGCCGAGCTGTCCGCGGACGCCAGCGAGGCCTCGCTGCTCACCGCGGCCCACGGCCTCCAGGAGACGGCATGACGGCCACAGCACCGCTCGCGCCCACCCCTCTCACCATCACGACGATGCCCGAGCCGACCAGCCGGCTCTCGCGCTTCGTGCGCCGGCAGGGCTGGACCACGGGCGTGGCGCTGTTGCTGCTGGTGCTGCTGTTCTGGCGCTCCTCGCAGGTACCCAGCTTCGGCGCCTTCGAGGTACGCACCATCACCGCCGGGACGATGAGCCTGGCCTTCCTCGCCATGGCGCAGTCCATCATCGTGATCTCGGGCGGCATCAACCTTGCCGTCGGCTCCATGATGGTGTTCACCAACTGCCTGGCCGCCCGCTGGATGGAAGGGCAGAGCCTCGGCACGTGCGTGGCGCTGGCGCTGGTCGTCATCGCCATCGCCATGGCCCTGTCGACGCTGATCGGCGTCGTCATCACGGTGTCGGGCATCCCCGACATCGTCGTCACGTTGGCCGCCAGCTTCATCCTGTCGGGGATGGCCTTGTTCGTCCTGTCCTCACCCGGAGGCGGCT
>DASTFY010000036.1:0-2917 GCA_035719525.1 Acidimicrobiales bacterium | reverse complement strand
TGACGCGCGTGCTGGTCCCCGGCTTCCACGACTCGAAGTTCGACCTCACGGTCCAGCTGGTCCGCATCATCTTCCCGGGCATCGGCTTCCTGGTCCTGTCGGCCTGGTGCCTCGGCGTCCTCAACAGCCACCGCAAGTTCTTCCTCTCCTACGTGGCGCCGGTGGTGTGGAACGCCGCCCAGATCGCCGCCCTGGTGGCCGTCGGCCTGACCACCACCAACACCCGCACCCTCGCCTACGCCGTGTCGTGGGGCGTGCTGATCGGCGGCATCCTCCAGTTCGGCATCCAGATCGGGCCGGTGCGGCGGCTGCTCGGCGGGGTGCGCCTGAGCCTCGACACCGCCAACGCCTCCGTGCGCAGCGTGCTGGCCCGCTTCGGTCCGGTCGTGATGGGGCGGGGCGTCGTCCAGATCATGGGGTACGTCGACCTGGTGCTGGCCAGCTACCTGGCGACCGGCTCGGTCGCGTCACTGCAGTACGCCCTGGTCCTCTACCTCCTGCCCATCAGCCTGTTCGGGATGAGCGTGGCCGCCGCCGAGCTGCCGGAGCTGTCGGAGGTCGAGGTGCACGACCCCGAGACTCGCCGCCGGTTCCGGCTGCGCCTCGAGGAGGGCATGGCCCGCATCGCCTGGTACGTGGCGCCGACGGCCACGCTGTTCATCGTCGTCGGCGACGTGATCGTGCGGGCGGTGTTCCAGCGCGGCAACTTCACGTCGGCCGACACCATCGTGGTGTGGCTCACCCTGGCCGTGTTCTCCTTGAGCCTGCCGGCCACGACGTCGTCGCGGCTGCTCCAGAACGGCCTCTATGCGCTCGACGACGCCCGCACCCCCGCCCGGGTGGCGGCCATGAGCGTGATCCTGGCGGCGATCATCGGGCTGGCCTTCATGTTCCCGCTCGACCGGCTGGTGGTCGGGCCCAATGGCATCGAGGGCTGGAGTGACGTCTTCGCCTTCGGTCCGCTGCCCGAAGGGGCCCGCAACGCCGCCGACGTTGCCCACCTGGGGATCGTCGGCCTCGCGATCGGTGCCGCCGTGTCCCGCTGGTTCGAGTACCGGCTCCTCAGCCGCGCCCTGGCCTGGCGGATCGGCCGCACGCACCTGGCCGGGCGCTGGCTCAACCCGATCGCCGCAGGCTGCGCCGCCGCTGCGGTCGTCGCCGTCGTGTGCGAGGCATTGTTCGGGGGGTTGCCGTCGCTAGTGGCGCTGGTGCTCGTGGTAGGCCCGGCCGGGCTGGTGTACGTGGCGGTCACCCGCCGCCTGGGCGTGCCCGAGGCCACGATCATGCTCCGCCGGGTGGCCGGACTGGCCGAACGCGCCCGCCGCTGAAACGCGAGCG
Source organism: Acidimicrobiales bacterium (assembly GCA_035719525.1). Classification (GTDB taxonomy): domain Bacteria; phylum Actinomycetota; class Acidimicrobiia; order Acidimicrobiales; family Ilumatobacteraceae; genus DASTFY01. The sequence goes on along the minus strand of DASTFY010000036.1, from coordinate 1,579 downwards.
CCGGTTCGCCCGCTGGCGATGGGTGTAGGGCGCAGCCCCACTGGAGACATTGATCGGCTGCCGGGCCCGGGCCCCGTCGCCGGGGGCCTAACCTGCTGGTCATGCTCAAACTGTTCCGGCGATGGTGGCGCTACCTGACGGCCAAGCTCGGGTCGTCCTTCGAGGAGCGGGCGGACCCCAAGGTCCAGCTCGAACAGGCCATCGCCGAGGCCCAGGACCAGCATCGGCGCCTCAAGGAGCAGGCGGCCAACGTCATCGCCCACCAGAAGCAGACCGAGATACGGCTCAACCGCACCATGGGCGAGCTCGAGAAGGTCAACGGCAACGCCCGCCAGGCAGTGCTCATGGCCGACGAGGCATCCAAGAGCGGTGACACCGACAAGGCAATGCAGTACACGGTGACCGCCGAGAGCTTCGCCAACCGCCTCATCACGCTCGAGCGTGAGGTCGAGGACCTCAAGCAGCTCCACCTGCAGTCCACCGACGCCGCCAACCAGGCCAAGACGGCCGTCCAGCAGAACTCCACGGCCCTGCAGCAGAAGCTGGCCGAGCGCCAGAAGCTGCTGTCGCAGCTCGACCAGGCCAAGATGCAGGAGCAGATGAACACGGCCATGGCGTCGCTGTCGGAGACGGTGGGCCAGGACGTGCCGACGCTCGACGAGGTGCGCGACAAGATCGAGTCCCGCTACGCGCGGGCCAAGGGGATGTCGGAGCTCACCGAGTCGTCGGTGGAGTCGCGCATGCTCGAGGTGGAGCAGGCGTCGATGAACAGCGAGGCCCAGGCCCGGCTGTCGCAGATCCGGGCCGAGCTCGGGTTGAAGGCGGGGGATACGGCGGGTGATACGGCCACCGGCACGGGAACCTCCGGGGCCGACGGCAGCGGCTGAGAGCCCGAGCGGATCAATCGGCTCGAGTCCTGACGACGCAGGCCGGGCCGAGGTCGGGGTCGGGCCCCACCCGCGGCCGTGGCCCGACGATCCCCGTCTCGACCCCGAGCTCCTGGCGCTGGGCGACCGGCGCAACGTGGTGGACCGCTACCGCTACTGGCGAGTGGACGCCATCGTCGCCGACCTCGACACCCGCCGGCACCCGTTCCACGTCGCCGTCGAGAACTGGCGCCACGACCTGAACATCGGCACGGTCGTGCGCAATGCCAACGCCTTCCTCGCGGCGGCGGTGCACATCGTCGGCCGGCGCCGCTGGAACCGGCGGGGCGCGATGGTGACCGAGCGCTACCAGCACGTGCTCCACCACCCGACCGTGGACGACCTGCGGGCATGGATCGACGCCGCCGACCCCGACGGCCTGCCGATCGTCGGTGTCGACAACCTCCCCGGTTCGGTGCCGCTCGAGACGGTCACGCTGCCGCGGCGCTGCATCCTGCTCTTCGGCCAGGAGGGCCCCGGCCTGTCCGACGCCGCCCGGGGCGCCTGCGCACAGGTGTGCTCGATCACCATGTTCGGCTCGACCCGCTCGATCAACGCAGGTGTGGCCTCGGGCATCGCCATGCACACCTGGATCCGGCAGCACACCCTTTGAGCCTTGAGCCGATCGGTACGTCGTCGTGGCTCGCCGTGGG
>DASTFY010000035.1:0-5952 GCA_035719525.1 Acidimicrobiales bacterium | reverse complement strand
TTGATCGTGCGGACCCGGCCGAAGTCGGCCCCGACCCGGCTCGCCCACCGGACCAGGGTCGGGCAGATCTCGGCGTTGGTGGTCCACACGCCGCCCTTGTCCGGCTTACCGTGGTCCCAGAAGCCCGCGCACTCGATGGCCCCGAACGCCGAGGCGATAGGAGCGAAGTTGGTGTCACCCCCGCTCTTCCAGTCCCGGTACTCGAGCGACTCGTACTCCGCCGGGGGGATCTCCAGCTCGCAGCGGTCGAGGATGACGTAGCCCTTCTCGGCCAGCTCCGGCAGCTCGATGTACATGGGCGCCGAGCCTAGCGACGGCACTACGGCGCGGCCGGGCACCCGTGGACCGGCCGACCGGCGACCACCGCGCCCTCCACCGTCAGGTCCGAGCGGAGCAGCGTGAGATCGGCGTCGAAGCCGGGGGCCACCGCGCCCTTCCCGGTCAGTCCGAGCACCCGGCTGGGCGTCGACGTGACCGTGGCGACGGCCTCGTGCGCGGCGCAGCCGGTGAAGGCCACCAGGTTACGCACCGCCTCGTCGAGGGCGAGCGCACTCCCGGCCAACGTGCCGTCCGGCAGGCGCACGCCGTCGGGACCGAGCGTCACCTCGCGCTCGCCGAGGCGGAAAGGGCCGGGCGGCATGCCGAGCGCCGCCACGGCGTCGCTCACCAGGTTCAGCCGGGCAGAGCCGAGGGCTCGCCACGCGGCGGCCACCGCTATGGGGTGCACGTGGATCCCGTCGGCGATCAGGCCGGCTACCACGCGATGGTCGGCCAGCGTGAAGCCGACGGGTCCGGGCTGGCGGTGACCGAAGGGCGTCATGGCGTTGAACAGGTGCGTGACATAGGTGACGCCGGCGCTGACCGCGGCGGCGAGCTCAGCCGCTGTAGCCGAGGTGTGACCGGCCGACACGACGATGCCGTCGCGCACCAGCAGACGTGTCACGTCCAATGCGCCCGGCAGCTCGGGCGCCAGCGTCACCAGCGCCACGCCGCGGGCCCTGCTCCAGCCCTCGATCACTGCGGGCGACGGCGGGCGAAGCCATTCGGTGGGATGCGCACCCTTGCGGGCCGGATCCAGCATCGGTCCTTCGAGGTGCAGGCCTAGCGGTTCGGCGCCGACGAACCCGGCCGGTCGATCGGCCAGCGTCGCCATCGCCCGCGCCGCGGTGCCGGGACGGGAGGTGATGATGGTCGGGAGGAACCCCGTCACGCCGTAGCGCGGGAGCGCCGCCGCCACCTCCCACAGGCACTCGGGGTCCGTGCTCAGGTCGGCACCGAGCGCCCCGTTGACCTGGAGGTCGAGGAAGCCCGGCGCCACCATCAGCCCCGTCGCGTCGATGACCCGGGCCCCCTCGGGCACGGACGAGCCGGCGCCGACGTCGGTGATACGCCCGTCGCGCACGATCACATCGGCCGACTCGAGGCCATCGCCACGCACGACGCGGCCCCCGACCACGGCCAGCAGCTGCTCCTCCATGCCTCCTTGCTACACCGAAGCCCGCTCCGCGCGGGTGCCGGCTGCAAAGATCGTGACCCGTGACGGCGCGAGGAGGATCGTGAGCGACGACACCGAGACCCGCACCGGCTGGCTCAGCCCGGAAGGCCTGGAGAGCGTGCGGGGCGAAATGCCCATCGTCTACGTCGATGCTGTCCCGGTCCGCCTCGACGGGCGCGGTGAGGTCACTCATGTCGGCCTTCTCCTGCGGGTGACCCCCGACGGGACCATCAGCCGGACGGTGATCTCCGGCCGCGTGCTGTATCGCGAGCGGATCCGGGACGCGCTGATCCGCAACCTCGAGAAGGACCTCGGCCCCGTCGCCCTGCCCCGGCTGCCGCCCTCGCCCGCGCCGTTCACGGTGGTGGAGTACTTCCCCGATCCGTCCGTGACGGGCTTTCACGATCCCCGGCAGCACGCGGTGAGCCTCGCCTACGTGGTGCCGGTCGACGGCGAGTGCCAGCCGTCGCAGGACGCGCTCGACCTGGCGTGGCTGACGCCGACCGAGGCCGTGTCCCAACAGGTCCGGGCCGAGATGACCGGCGGGCACGACCGCCTCCTGCGCCTGGCCCTGTCCCACGTGGGCGTACTTCCCTGACCGGCCGGTGCTGTTCCAGCAACGCTTCTGGGCCGGGCTGGCCGACGGGTCGATCACGCTGACGTTCCGATCGTGGAGCCGGCCCCAGGCCAGGGCCGGTCGCCGTTACGTGACGCCGGCCGGAGTGCTGGCGGTCGACGACGTGTCCCTCGTCCCCGTCGCGGCCATCACGGACGGCGAGGCCGAGCGCGCCGGATTCCCCGACCGAGCGACCCTGCTCGCGCAGCTGCACGATCCGAGCGCCGACCACGTGTACCGGGTCGAGTTCCACCACGCCGGCGCCGATCCTCGCGTCGAGCTGCGCGAGGACACCGACCTGGCCTCCGCCGATCTCGATGCGCTGGTGCAGCGGCTGGACCGGCTGGACCGCGCCTCCAGCCACGGCCCGTGGACCCGCAGCACGTTGGCGTTGATCGCCGACCACCCGGCCCGACGCGCCGGCGACCTGGCCGAGATGGTGGGACGGGAGATGCCACCGTTCAAGCTCGACGTACGCAAGCTCAAGGCGCTCGGGCTCACCGAGAGCCTCGATGTCGGTTACCGCCTCTCGCCTCGTGGCCGCGTGGTGCTCGACCGATTGGCGGGGTCTCCCGGATGACCACCTCCGACGAGGTCGACGTTGTCGTCGTCGGCGCGGGATCGGCCGGCGCGGTGCTGGCGGCGCGACTCTCCGAGGACGAGGACCGATCCGTGCTCCTGCTCGAAGCCGGTGCCGACTACTCCAGCCGAGACACCCCATCGGCCGTCGCCGGCCTGAACTTCTTCGCCGCCCTCGAGGAGCCGGGCCACCTGTGGCCGAACCTCATGGCCCGCAGGGTCCCCGGCGGGCCCGAAACCCTCTATGTGAGGGGGCGAGGGGTGGGCGGGTCGTCAGCCATCAACGCCATGGCGGCGATCCGCGGCACGCCCGACGACTACGACCGTTGGGCGGATGAGCTCGGCTGCGCGGGATGGACATGGCCGGAGATGCTGGCCTGGTTCTGCCGTGTGGAGGACGACGTCGACTACGGCGGGGACGGGCGGCACGGCCGAGGAGGGCCGATCCCGCTCGCCCGGACCGCGCCTGAGGAGCTGGGTCCGCTGGATGGGGCCATCCGGACCGCGCTCGCTCAGCTCGGCTATCCCACGTGCGACGACTACCACGGCTTGGGCGCAACGGGTGTGAGCCGCGTCGCGCTGACGGCACGGGACGGCCGGCGGGTGTCCACGAACGATGCCTACCTGGAGGTCGCCCGCGGTCGGCCCAACCTGACGCTCCGGGGAGGCACCCTCGTCAGTCGGGTCGCCGTCGACGGACGACGCGCCGTAGGTGTCGTCACCGCCGCGGGCGAGCACATCGGTGCGCGCGAGGTGATCCTCAGCGCCGGCGCCATCCACTCGCCGGCCATCCTGCTGCGCTCCGGGATCGGCCCGACGACCGGGCTCCCCGTGGGACTCAACCTGGCGGACCACGCCGCGACTCCGGGCTTCGAGCTCCACTTGAACGAGGGGGGCCGGATGAGCACGCCCGAGCGCCCGGTCCTCACCTCTGTCCTTCGATACTCGTCCGGGATCGACCAGGCGGGCGACAACGACATGCAGGTTCTCTGGTTCAGCGCCGTCGGAGCCGGCCAGGATGGCCTGACCGGCGGGCGCATCTTCGCGGCGGCGATGCGAACCTTCTCCCGCGGGCAGGTGCGACTGCGGTCGGCCGACCCTGAGGACGATCCCAGCGTGCAGTTCGGGATGCTGTCCGACGCTCGCGATCTTGTGCGGCTCCGCGATGCCGCCCGTCGGGTGATGGCGCTGGTGCGGCATCCAACCATCGCGGCGATCACCGACGACGTGACGGCCGGTGTGCAGCCGCTCGACGCCCTGTCCAGCGACGAGAACATCGATGCCTGGTTGGCAGAGAGCGTTAACGACTACGTCCACGCGGTCGGCACCTGCCGCATGGGTACGCCAGGAGACCCTACGGCGGTGGTCGATGCCGAGTGCCGCGTGATCGGCACCGAGGGGTTGCGGGTCTGCGACGCCTCGGTCATGCCGGACCTCCCGCGAGCCAACACCCACCTGACCACGGTGGCCATCGCCGAGCGGATCGCCGCCCGGATCCGCCGCCCGGCCACGCCCTAGGAGCCAGTCCGGCCGGGCCCGTCGACCGCCTGGTGCAGCCCTGCGGTCCATGATGGGAGCGATGACCGCCGTCCCCCTTCGCCAGCGGCCGGCCTGGGCCGCGCTCGAACGCCATCACGCCGAGATCGCCGACCGCCACCTGCGCGACTTTTTCGCCGATGATCCCGGCCGCGGCGAGCGGCTGTGCATGGAGGCCGTCGGGCTCTACCTCGACTACTCCAAGAACCGCGTCACCGACGAGACGCTTCGACTGCTGGTCCAGCTCGCCCGCGAGTCCGAGCTGGAGCAGCGCCGGGACATGATGTTCCGGGGCGAGCGCATCAACGTCTCCGAGGACCGCTCGGTGCTGCACGTGGCGCTGCGGATGCCGAGGGAGCAGACGCTCGTGGTGGACGGCGTGGACGTGGTGGCCGAGGTGCATCAGGTCCTCGACCGGATGACCGACTTCACGCGGCGAGTGCGATCGGGCGCGTGGAAGGGCCACACGGGCAAGCCGATCCGGAACGTCGTGAACGTCGGTATCGGCGGCTCCGATCTCGGGCCGGTGATGGCCTACGAGGCACTGCGCCACTACTCGCGGCGTGATCTCACGTTCCGCTTCGTCTCCAACGTCGACGCCACCGACTTCGTCGAGGCCACCCGCGACCTGTACGCGGACGAGACGCTGTTCATCATCTCCTCGAAGACGTTCGGAACGCTGGAGACGCTCGCCAACGCGCACTCGGCGCGGGCCTGGGCCCTGAGCCAGCTCGGCGACGAGGAGGCGGTAGCCAAGCACTTCGTTGCTGTGTCAACCAACGCTGAGCGGGTCTCCGCGTTCGGCATCGACACCGCCAACATGTTCGGCTTCTGGGACTGGGTGGGCGGGCGCTACTCGATGGACTCGGCCATCGGGCTGTCCACGATGCTGGCCATCGGACCGGAGGCGTTCGGGGAGCTGTTGGCCGGCTTCCACGCCATGGACGAGCACTTCCGCGCCGCCCCCTTGGCCGAGAACCTCCCCGTGCTGCACGGGCTGCTCGCGGTCTGGTACGCCGACTTCTTCGGCGCGCAGACGGCCGGCGTGATGCCCTACGACCAGTACCTCAAGCGTTTCCCCGCCTATCTGCAGCAGCTCACGATGGAGTCCAACGGCAAGCACGTCACCCTCGACGGCACGGTGGTCGACTACGACACCGGCGCCGTCTACTGGGGCGAGCCCGGCACCAACGGGCAGCACAGCTTCTACCAACTCATCCACCAGGGCACCCGACTGATCCCCGTCGACCTCATCGGATTCGGCCAGAGTCTCAACCCGCTTCGCGACCACCACGACCTCCTGTCGTCCAACGTCTTCGCCCAGGCGCAAGCGTTGGCCTTCGGAAAGACCGAAGCCGAGGTGCGGGCCGAGGGCACGCCGGAGGCCGTCGTCCCGCACCGGGTGATGGTCGGCAACCGACCCACGAACGTGCTGCTGGCCCGCCGCCTCACGCCCGGCGTGCTCGGCTCGTTGGTCGCCCTCTACGAGCACAGCGTCTTCACCCAGGGCACGATCTGGAGCATCGACTCCTTCGACCAGTGGGGGGTGGAGCTGGGCAAGGAGCTGGCGGTCAAGATCATCCCGGAGCTGGAAAGCGAGGACGAGCCGGACCTGGGCCACGACTCCTCCACCAACGCGCTCATCCGCCGCTACCGGGCGTTGAGAGCGGAGCAGTAGGCCGAGGTGCGCTCGGAGATCGAGGTGATGGCGGATACCGGTGCGGTG
>DASTFY010000034.1:0-3740 GCA_035719525.1 Acidimicrobiales bacterium | reverse complement strand
CTCGCGCCCGGCCTCGACCTGGTCGTCCTCGGACTGGGCGTCAACGGCCACGTCGGCATGAACGAGCCCGGGTCGGCGGCCGACTCGCCGACCCGGAAGGTGGACCTGGCGCCCGAGACCATCGCCGGCTCTGCGCGCTACCTCGACCCCGCGAACCGGCACCCCGACCGGCTCCCCACCTGGGGCGTGACGCTGGGCATGGCCGCGATCCGGGGCGCCCGCCGGGTGTGGGTATGGGTGACCGGGACGGGCAAAGCCGAGATCGTGCGGGCTTGCGTCGAGGGCCCCTCGGGGGAGGACCGGCCAGCCTCGCTGTTGGCGGCCCACCCCGCGTGCACCTGGTGGCTGGACGAGCCGGCCGCCGCGCTGCTCGACCGGCGCTGAACCCGGGAGCGAGTGGCCGCGTACTGCCCCACGTTGACAGACGTCTCCCCGACCGGCACACTGGCGCTGATGTCGCGCGGCCCGCAGTTCCCCACCTTCGGCCTCCTGCTTATGTAGCGGCGCACGCCCGATATCGCGTTCGCCGAACCTCCTGCGCCCTCGGGCCAGGGGGTTTTCTCGTTTTCCAGCCCCGATCCCCACACCTTGAAAGGGTCCTTCCGATGCCTCCCCAGCCCGTGACCCCGAAGCGAATGCCCTTCGAGCGCTACCGACCCTTCGTGCCGTTCGCGCACGGCCTCCCCGACCGCACCTGGCCGGATCGGCGCATCGAGAAGGCGCCGCTGTGGTGCTCGGTCGACCTGCGGGACGGCAACCAGGCCCTGATCGACCCCATGGACCTCGAGCGCAAGCGGCGCATGTTCGACGCGGTGGTCAAGATGGGCTTCAAGGAGATCGAGGTGGGCTTCCCCTCGGCCAGTCAGCCCGACTTCGACTTCGTGCGCGCGCTGATCGAGGAGGACCTGATCCCCGACGACATCACGATCCAGGTGCTGACCCAGTGCCGCCAAGACCTGATCGAGAGGACCTACGAATGCCTGGAGGGGGCCCCACGGGCCATCGTCCACTTCTACAACTCGACGTCCATCCTGCAGCGCAGGGTGGTGTTCGGACTCGACCGAGCCGGCATCACCGACATCGCCGTCAATGCGGCCAAGCTGTGCCGCAAGCTCGAGCAGACCATGGGCGACACCGCCATCCGCTACGAGTACTCGCCGGAGAGCTTCACCGGCACCGAGCCTGACTACGGGCTCGAGGTGTGCGAGGCGGTGATGGACGTGGTCGAGCCGACGCCGGACCGGCCGATCATCCTGAACCTGCCGGCCACGGTCGAGATGTACACGCCGAACATCTACGCCGACGTGATCGAGTGGTTCCACCGTCACGTCACGCGCCGCGACTCGGTGGTGCTGTCGCTCCACCCCCACAACGACCGCGGCTGCGGCGTGGCCGCGGCGGAGCTGGGCGTGATGGCCGGCGCCGACCGGGTCGAGGGGACGCTGTTCGGCAACGGCGAGCGCACCGGCAACGTGGACGTGGTGAACCTGGCCATGAACCTGTTCGTCCAGGGCATCGACCCCGAGCTGGACATCAGCGACATCGACGCCCTGCGCCGGGTGGCCGAGTACTGCAACCGCCTGCCGGTGCACCTGCGCCACCCCTACGTCGGCGACCTGGTCTACACGTCGTTCTCCGGCTCCCACCAGGACGCCATCAAGAAGGGTACGGAGGCGCTGCCGGACGACTACGAGCAGTGGGAGGTTCCGTACCTCCCGATCGACCCGGCTCACGTCGGGCGCACCTACGAGGCCGTCATCCGGGTGAACAGCCAGTCCGGCAAGGGCGGTGTGGCCTACATCATGAAGGCCGAGCACGGCTTCGATCTGCCCCGCCGCCTCCAGATCGAGTTCTCCAAGACGATCCAGGCCATCACCGAGGACAGCGGCACCGAGATCGCCCCGGGCGCCATGTGGGACGCGTTCCAGGGCGAGTACCTGCCCGAGGCGCCCGCCATCGTGCTGGAGAGCCAGGAGCTGCGCTCCGACCGCGAAGGTCGCACGACGATCACGGCTCAGCTCGTGGTCGACGGAAAGCACCGCACGGTCACCGGCGACGGCAACGGGCCCATCGACGCCTTCGTACGCGGTGTCCGCCGAGAGCTGGGACTCGACCTGGACGTCGTCGACTACGCCGAGCACGCGCTCGGCGCGGGGGCCGACGCCACGGCGGTGGCCTACGTCGAGGCGCTCGGCGCCGACGGGCAGAGCCGCTGGGGGGTCGGGACCGACCCCAACATCATCACCGCCTCGCTCCGGGCCGTGGTGTCCGCGATCCTGCGGGGGCGGCGGGCGTAACCTGGCCCGGTGGCACGGTTTCTGCGTCGGCTCGTCCTCCTGGCCCTGCTGGGCGCGTCCGTCGCGGCCGCCGTGCGGGCCCTGAGGGGCCGTGGACAGTTCGGCGCCTCGGGTGGGCTGAGCGCGCCGGACGCCGGCCCGGCCTGGCCGCCGACGCAGAGCGCCGGTGCATCTGGGGCGGACGCTTCTCCGGCGTCGTCGCCCGCCGGTGACACGGCCACCGTCGTGGCCGAGGCCGAGTTGGTCCAGACGGCATGGGTCGATCCCGTCGCCGGCGCCTGCCCGGACGGCTACCCGGTCAAGGCCACCAGCTCGGGGATCTACCACGTGCCCGGGGGCCAGTTCTACGAACGCACGGCGGCCGAGCGCTGCTACAGCGATGCCGAGACCGCCGAGGCCGACGGCTACCGTGCCGCCCGGCGCTGAGCCGCCGTCGCGTCGCACTCGTGAAGGAGCCTGGACGATGAAGGTGACCGTGGACTACGACGTCTGCGCCAGCACGGGCGCGTGCATGCAGGTCTGCCCCGAGGTCTTCGAGGTCCGCAGCGACGGCTACCTCTACGTTCTCCAGGAGGAGCCGGGCGAGGAGCTGCGGTCCGGAGTCCAGGAGGCGGCCGAGCTGTGCCCCACCGGGGCCATCTCCATCGAGGGCTGAGCGCCGCTCTGCGCTTCGGCTCTCGTGACGGCTGCTAGTCGGACGCCAGGGGGTGGACGGAGATGATGCCCTCGGTCCGGCGGAGCCGGTCGATGAGCTGGGAGGGGACGGCGGTCGTCGTCGCCAGGACCATCACGGCTGATCCGGGGGTCGGGGTCCGACCGACGTCCATGTCCGCGATGTTGATGCCCGCCTCGCCCAGCGCCGTGCCGACCACGCCGATCATCCCCGGTCGATCGTCGTTGCGCACCACGAGCATGTTGGTGGCCGGGGGCACGTCGGTGGCGTGGCCGTCCAGGGCGACGATGCGGGCCTCGCCCCGGCGGCCGCCGAGCGTGCCGGCGATCTCATGGTCGCCGCCACGGATGGTGACGAGGTTGACGTGGTCGACGGCGGTGTTGCAGCTGACCTCCCGGATCTCGACGCCGTGTTCCTTGGCCATGGTCGGCGCGTTGACGTAGGTGACCGGGTCTTCGCTGACGCCGCCGAACAGGCCCTTCAACGTGGCGAGGGTGAGGATGCGGGTGTCGTAGTCGGCGATCTGGCCCTCGTAGCAGACCTCGACCGTCGCCGGGACGCCCTCGGCCAACGAGGTGAACAGGCGACCCAGGCGCTCGGCGAGGGCCAGGAAGGGCCGGACGGTCTCGGAGGCTTCGGCGGCGCTGACGTTGACCGCGAAGGGCACGAACTCTCCCTCCAGGGCCAGCTCCACCATCTCGGCGATGGTCTCGCCGGCCTTGTCCTGCGCCTCCCGGGTGCTGGCGCCGAGGTGGGGGGTGACGATCACG
>DASTFY010000033.1:0-9530 GCA_035719525.1 Acidimicrobiales bacterium | reverse complement strand
GGACCGGCTGGGCGGCCACCGCGTCCCACTTGCGTCCGGTCGGGAAGGCCGCGCCGCCCCTGCCCTGCAGGCGGGAGTCGGTGACCTCGCGGATCACGCCCGCCGGCCCGAGATCGAGCGCTCGCCGCAGCGCGGCGTAGCCGCCCTGGGACCGGTAGTCGGCGAGGCTGGACGGGTCCACCCGACCGACGCGACGGAGCAGCACGAGGGAAGCCTCTCCTCGCTGCGGCACCGACGCCTCGGCCGGCGGCTCCTCGGCCTCCGCAACCGATCGGCCCGCGAGCAGGCCCTGCACGTCGGCCGCAGTTGCGGGAGCAACCACCTCGATCCGTGGCACAGCCCCGGCCTCGATCACCATGGCCGCCGGTGCCCGCTCGCACACGCCGAGGCACGGCGACCGATGCCAGGCCGCCGCCCCGTCCGCCGAAGGCTCACCCTCGGGACCGAGCCCGGCGATCAGCGCGCCGGCCCCCTCTGTGCGACAGGCCAGGTCGTCGCATACGTGCACCACCCTCGGGGGCCGGGGCGTAGCCGACAGCAGGGCGTAGAACGTCAGCACGCCGTACACCTCGGCCGGCGCTACGGTGAGGCGTTGGGCGATGTAGTTGAGCGCGCCCCTGCTCACCCAGCCGACGCGGTCGTTGACGGCATGGAGCGCGGGCAGCAGGAGAGGCCGGACCTGCCTCGTGCCTTCCCATCCGCCGAACGCGACGTGTCGATCCGCAGAGCCGCGGTCGCCCCCCTCCCAGCCCGACTCGGGCAGGCCGAGCAGCGCGTCGACCGCCTCTCGCTCCTCCTCGGTGGGCCGATCGTCCAGGAAACGGAGATCCATCGCTCAGCTACCGGCGGCAGCCAGAGGTGCCAGCTTCTCCACTCGGACGGCGGCCGCCTTGAACTCGGCCGTTCCGGACTTGGGGTCGATGGCCTCGATGGTCAGCACGTTGGTGTCGATCTCGTCGGGGAAGTGCATCGTCATGAAGACCAGCCCGGGTCGCAGCGACTCGTCGATACGGGCAGGAGCGAGGAGCGAGCCCCGACGCGACGTGACCCGCACCTGCTCGCCGGCGACGATCCCCAGGTCGCGGGCGTCCTCGGGCGAGAGGTCGATGGCCTCGCCGAAGCGCAGCGGCGAGGCGAAGCCACCCGACTGGACGCCCGTGTTGTAGGAGTCCAACCGCCGGCCGGTGGTGAGCCGTAGTGGATAGTCGTCGTCGACCTCGTCCACCGGGGGGTCGTCCACCACGACCGAGAACGGGGCCGGCCGGCCCCGGGCGGCTGGGTCCTCCTCCCACAACCGACCGTGCAGCCACGACGGTTCGATGGCGTCCTCCCGGAAGCAGGGCCACTGGATGCCGCCCAAAGCCTCGAGACGCGCGTACGTCATGCCGGCGTGCATCGGCGACAGTGAGCGCAGCTCGTTCCAGACGGCTTCCGACGATCCGTAGGTCCAGTCGTGGCCCAGGCGGCGGGCGACGTCCAGGATGATCTCGATGTCGTCCCGGGCGCCCTCGGGCGGCTCGAGCGCCTTGCGCACCCGCTGCACCCTGCGCTCGCTGTTGGTCACCGTGCCTTCCGACTCGCACCACGCCGCGCTGGCCGGCAGCACCACCGAGGCCAGCTGCGCGGTGCGGGTGAGGAAGATGTCCTGCACGACGAGATGGTCGAGGCCCTCCAGGAGGTGAACGGCGTGCTCGGTCTCGGCCTCCGACTGCGCCGGGTTCTCGCCGATCACGTAGAGCGCGGTGAGATCGCCGCGCTCCATGGCCTCGAACATGCCTGTCAGGTGCAATCCGTACCGGGGCGGGATGTGCGAGGCCCAGGCGGCATCGAACTTGGCCCGAGCCTCGTCGTCGAGGATGTCCTGGAAGCCCGGCAGCCTGTTCGGTATGGCGCCCATGTCGCCGCCGCCCTGCACGTTGTTCTGCCCGCGCAACGGATTGAGCCCGCAGCCGTACCGGCCGACGTGGCCGCACAGCAAGGCGAGGTTGATGAGCGCCAGGACGTTGTCGACGGCGTTGTGGTGCTCGGTGATGCCGAGCGTCCAGCACAGCTGGGCCCGATCGGCCCGGCCGTAGGTATGGGCCAGTTCGGCGATGACCTCGGCCGGAACCCCTGTCACCTCCGCGCCCCGCTCCAGGGTCCACTCCTCCACTGAGGCCGCGTACTCCTCGAAGCCGCTCGTGGCGCGGGCGATGAAGGTGGCGTTGTGCAGCCCGGAGTGGATGATCTCGCGGGCGATCGTGTTGGAGAGGGCGATGTCCGTCCCGACGTGGATTCCCAGCCACACGTCGGCCCACTTCGCGGAGCTGGTGCGGCGGGGGTCGACGCAGTAGAGGCGCGCGCCGTTGCGCACGCCGGTGATGACGTGGTGGAAGAAGATCGGGTGGGTCTCCCGGGCGTTCGAGCCCCAGAGGATGATGACGTCGGTGTCCTCCACCTCGCGGTAGGAGGAGGTCCCGCCGCCTGCTCCGAAGACTGTCGCCAGACCGACGACGGAGGGAGCGTGTCAAGTGCGGTTGCAGGAGTCGATGTTGTTCGTGCCGATGGCCGTGCGCACGAACTTCTGGGCGATGAAGTTCATCTCGTTCGTCGCCTTCGAGCACGAGAACACGCCCACGGCATCCGGGCCCTTGGCGGCCACCACTCGCTGGAACCCCTCGGCGGCATGGTCGAGCGCCTCGTCCCAGGTGGCGGGCCGTAGGCGGCCGTGCTCCCGGACCATCGGCTGGGACAGCCGGGTGTAGGGCCTCTCGCGGTACTGCTTCCTCACGTCGTCACCCCCTCTCGACACTCGGATCGCTGAGAGGCGGACGATAGCGCCCACTCCGCTCGCAGAGGCAGACGCGGTCCCGGGGATCGTCGGTCAAGACGGCGGCACGGCGCCGAGCATCCGGGCGGCGTCGAGGGTGTTCTCCAGCAGGCAGGCGATCGTCATCGGGCCCGTCCCGCCCGGCATCGGCGTGATGGCGCCGGCCACGGCTTGGACGGCCTCGAAGTCGACGTCGCCCACGATCCCCGCTTCGGTCCGGCTCACCCCCACGTCGACCACTGTCGCGCCGGGCCGCACGTGGTCGGCGCTGATCATGCGGGCCATGCCCGCTGCCGCGATCAGGATGTCGGCCTCGCGGCACACCTCGACCAGGTCCCGCGTACGCGAGTGGGCCAGCGTGACCGTGGCGTCCACGCCCTTGCGGGCCAGCAGCAACGTCATCGGCAGGCCGACCAAGGTCGAACGCCCCACCACCACCGCCCGCTTCCCGGAGACCGTCGTGCCGTACCGCTCCAGGAGGCGCATGACCCCCTTCGGGGTGCACGGCACATGGCCCGGCCGGCCCCGCAGCAGCCGGCCCATCGACTTCTCGGTCAGGCCGTCGATGTCCTTCTCGGGTGGGAGCAGGTCGAGCACGGCCTCGGCATCGAGGCCAGCCGGAAGCGGGAGCTGCACGAGGATGCCGTGGACGGCGGGGTCGACCGCGAGTGCGGCCACCGCGTCGTCGACCTCGGCCTGGCTGGCCGTCGGCGGGAGCTCGACATGGCGGGACACCATCCCCGCCTTCTCGGCCTGGCGGTGCTTGTTGCGGACGTAGATCTGGCTCGGCCGGTCGTCCCCGACCAGCACGGTGGCCAGGCACACCTCCGGCGAGCCGAGGCCGGCGATCTCGGCGGCCACCTTCTCGGTGATCTCGTCGCGCAGCTTGATCCCGTCCATCAGGATCGCTCCGCCGGTCGTGCGCTCGTCAGGCTCGCTCATCGCCCCTTTCTAGTGCCCTCGCCATGCCCGCAGTCCTGGGTCGTGGGACGCGGGTGCGGGTCAGGCGGCCGCTACCCCGGACAGAGGGAGCTGGCGGCGCTCGACCACGTGGTCGATCAGGCCATAGGCCACCGCGTCGTCGCCGCGCAGGATGTAATCACGGTCGATGTCGCTCGTGATGCGGTCGGCGGGCTGGCCCGTGGCCTCGACGAGGATGTCCACCATCCGCCGCCGCATCTCGACGATCTCCGTCACCGCCCGCTCCAGGTCGGTCGACTGGCCCTGCGCGCCGCCGTGGGGTTGGTGGATGAGCACGCGCGAGTTCGGCAGCGCCGCCCGCTTCCCGGTGGCCCCGGCGGCCAGGAGCACCGCGGCGGCGGAGGCCGCCTGGCCGACGCAGATCGTGGCCACGTCGGGCGCGATGTAGCGCATGGTGTCGTGGATGGCGAAGAACGCGGTCATGTCACCGCCGGGCGAGTTGATGTACAGCGAGATGTCCCGATCGGCGGCCTGCGATTCGAGGTGCAGGAGCTGGGCGACGACGAGGTTGGCCACGCTGTCGTCGATCGCCGCGCCGAGGAACACGATCCGCTCGGAGAGCAGGCGTGAATAGATGTCGTAGGCCCGCTCACCGCGGTTGGTCTGCTCGATCACGGTCGGTACCAGCACGGCGGCTCCTCATCGATGTGCAACTGATCGCTTGCACGTTAGCGGGGCCAGGTACCGACGTGCAACCGATCCGTTGCGGTACGCTGCCACCATGCCCGGTCTGACCATCCGCCGCACGCTCGACCTCGACTGCTCCCCCACTGACCTGTGGCGGCTGGTGACGGACCCCCACTCGCTGAGCGGATGGCTGGGGCGTGAGGTGGAGATCGACGCTCGGTCAGGGGGCCAGGGGCGCGTCCTCGACGATGACGGCATCATCCGGCTGCTCGTCGTCGACGAGGTGGTGCCCGGCGAGCGGTTGTCCTTCACGTGGTGGCCCCAGGCCGACGACGCCGCGGCGTCGGAGGTCACCTTCACCGTGCAGGAGGCGGATGAAGGGAGCCGTCTCGTCGTCACCGAGACGGCCTCGGCCGTCGTGGCCGACGGCGGCTCGTGGGACACGCGGCTCATCTCGCTCTGGCTGGCCGTGTGCTCACAGGTCACCGTGTGACGGTCGCCGACGACCCGCTGAACACCCTCTTCGACGCGCTGGCCGACCCGACCCGGCGCGGCCTGCTCCAACGGCTCGTGCAGGACGGTCCGGACACGGCCAGCCACCTGGCCGTCGATCTTCCCGTCACGCGACAGGCCGTGGTGAAGCACCTTCAGAGCCTGGTCGAGGCCGGCCTGGCCACGCCCGAGCGCAACGGTCGGGAGGTCCGCTATCGCGCGACCCCAGAGCCGTTGGCCCAAGCCGTGGGTTGGCTCCTCGCCGCCGGCGCGCGATGGGATGAACGCCTCGCCCGCCTGGAGCGACTGGCCGGCTCGCGCCGGCCATGACGCCGGCGGGGCGCAGCCTCACTGCGAGGGCGCGCTCTTGCCCCCCTGGCGCAGTCCCGTGAGCCGGCGCAGCACGTTCCACCAGAACGACGCACCGAAGGACAGGGCCACGATGGTGATCACCAAGCCGGCGACGACGGCGAAGAAGTCGCCGGTGTCGTCGACGGCGTCCCAGGGCCGCTCGCCCGGGCCGATCCGCTTGGTCACCGCGATGTCGAGCCCGTCCGCCTTGCCGATGCCACGGGCCAGGCACAGCACCTCATCCTTGGTCGCGTCGTCCTCGGTCCCGCAGCCGTCCTTCTCGAGCTGCGCCTGGTCGGCGGCGCTGATGTCCGACGCCAGCGCCGCGTACGCCTGGCGGAGGTTCTGGTCCCGCTGGAGGTCGGAGACGAGGGTCAGCGACTCGACCCGCAGGCCGTACGTCCACGTCGCCAGGACGACGAGGATGGCGACGATCACGGTGATCCAGCGGATCTGCGCCCGGTACATGGCACTGACCCGGGCCATCTGGCCGTCGAACCAGCCTTCGACGTCGTGCCGGAACGACGTGATGTTCTCAGAGGCTTGGGCCCAGATGGTCGCCAGCTGCCGCTTCAGAGGAGCGGCGTCGGGAAGTCCGTCGATGTAGCGGCGGATCGTGTTCCCCGCGGTGTCGACGGACGCGGCGTTGAGCGCGATGAGCTCCTCTCGGTACGCCAGGTCCGACGGCAGCTTCGCGATGTGCTCGGTGAGCGCGCGCCGCCCCTCGTCATCCACCGCCGTCGCCCACTTCTGCTGCAACTCCTCCCGTCCCGCGGTGTCGGCGGGAAGTTGCTCGATGTAGGCCCGCAACGCCTCCCGGCCGCTGGTCGTCTCCTTGGCCGCGGCCGCCAGCGCCCGCAGTCGTGCCTTGTGACGTACCCGGTCCTGGTCATCCTCCGGTAGCGCCTCTATCGCGTCAGCGACCTCGGCCATGCCGACCGTGCCGTCGAGCTCCTTCCAGAGCTCCTTGAGGGGCTGCCAGTGTGCGTCGCCATCGGGCAGCGAGGCGAGATAGCGACCCAGGAGGGTGCGCCCGGTCGTGTTCCGCAGCCCCAACTCGAGCAGGGCGGTGACGAACACCGAGGAGGGGATGTTGTGGATCCGGGTCTTGCGGTCCGGCTTCGCCGTGTTCTCCAGGGCCTGGATGGCGGAGGTCCCGTAGAGCCGGCTCGTCTGGGTGGTGGTGTCCTTCGGGTCCTCCGGTCTCCCTTGGTACTTCCAGAGGCTGAACGCGGTAGCGAACGCGGTCCTCAGCGTCGGCCACTTCGGATCACGCTGATGCTCTGGGGTGTCCAGCAGTTGGTTCAGCGCCAGCCAGAGCTGCTTGGAGCGCATGGCCAGCAGACGGATGACCGCCTCGTTCATCGCCGAGACGGCCAGGGCCAGCAGGAACCACACGACCACGACACCGAGCGCGATGTCGATCCACTCGGAGCTGAGCATCGTCCACCCCTCCCCTCGGACCGGACCCTATCGGCCGGGCCGGTGGCCCCAGGTGAACCGACCTCTACCCTGGCCGGCCGTGATCAGGACCGATGTCGCGGTGGTCGGGGGTGGGCCCGGTGGCGTCGCCACCGCCATCGGCCTGGCCCGGGCCGGGCGACAGGTGGTGCTCCTGGACAAGGCCCGCTTTCCCCGCGACAAGTGCTGCGGGGACGGTCTCACCACCGGCGCCCTGCGGCTGCTGGAGGACCTGGGCCTCGAGCCCACGCCCGGCTGGCGGGAGGTCGACGCGGCCTGGGTGCGCTCCCCATCGGGCCGGACGGTCGAGTTCCCGCTCCCGGCGCACATGGGCCAGTTCGCCGCCGTCGTGCCGAGGGTCGAGCTCGACGCGGCGCTGATCGACCTGGCCCGGGCCGAGGGGGTCAAGGTCCACGACGGTCACGGCTTCGTCGGGCTGCAACCGGCACACGCGGGCGAAACGGCGATCGAGGCCGAAGGGCTTGGGACGATCGCGGCGCGCTACGTCGTCGCCGCCGACGGCATGTGGTCGCCCGTGCGCAAGGCCCATGGGATCGGCCAGGTCGGATACCTGGGCGAGTGGCATGCGTTCCGCCAGTACTTCGACCATGTCGATGGCTCGAGCGCGCAGCGCCTGTGGGTGTGGTTCGAGCCCGACCTGCTCCCTGGGTACGCCTGGTCCTTCCCGCTCCCGGGTGGACGAGCCAACGTCGGCTTCGGCATCCCTCGAGACGGTGTGCGCCGGGTGCAGGACATGAAGGCACTCTGGCCGGAGCTGCTGGCCCGTCCCCACATCGCCGAGGCGATCGGGCCCGAGGCCGTCGCGGCGGCACCACACAAGGCGTGGCCGATCCCGGCCCGGGTCGACCGGACCGTCCTTGCGCGCGGGCGGACCCTGTTCGTGGGCGATGCGGCGCGTGCCTGCGACCCACTGACCGGGGAGGGCATCGGCCAGGCGCTGCTCACCGGCTCCCTCGCCGCTCGGGCCATCGTGGCGGCCGGCGCACTGCGCCCGGAGGTGGCGCGGGAGGGGTACGAGCGCCTGGTGCGCCGCGAGTGGGTGCCCGACCATCGCATGGCGGCCGCGCTGTCGCGGCTGCTCCGGCACCAGGAGGTGGCGCGGGGCGCCATCCGCCTGGCCGGGACGAGCGACTGGACCCGCCGCAGCTTCGGCCGCTGGCTGTTCGAGGACGAACCGCGAGCCGCCGCGCTGACCCCGACCCGGTGGCATCGCCAGTTCCTCGGTCGGCCCGGCGCATTCGCGTCCTGACGCGGCCGTCCCTACAGTGCCGGGGATGCAGACACGACTCACCGAGCTCCTCGAGATCGAGCACCCCGTGATGCTGGCCGGCATGGGCGGCGTCTCCTACCACCGCTTGGTCGCCGCCGTGTCAGAGGCCGGCGGCATCGGCACGCTGGGGGCCTCGACCATGCGACCCGAGGAGCTGGTGGAGGAGATCGCCGGCGTCAAGGCGTTGACCTCGAAGCCCTTCGGCGTGGACCTGCTCACTGCCCTCCCCGGGCAGGTCGAGGCCGGCCTCCAGTCGGTGATCGGCGGCGGCGCCCGCATCTTCGTCGCCGGCCTGGGTGTACCGCGCGAGGTGATCGACGTGCTGCACGCGAACAACATCCTGGTCGGCTCCATGTGCGGCAAGGTGCGCCACGCCGTCGGGGCCGCGGCGTCAGGCTGCGACTTCGTCGTCGCTCAGGGGACCGAGGCCGGTGGGCACACCGGACAGGTCGCCACGATGGCGCTGGTGCCCCAGGTGGTCGACGCCGTGGGCGGCCAGGTGCCCGTCGTGGCGGCCGGCGGCCTGTTCGACGGCCGGGGGCTGGCCGCGTCGCTGGCCCTCGGTGCCGATGGCGTGTGGGTGGGCACCCGGTTCATCGCCACCCACGAGGCGAGATCGGTGGCCGGCTACAAGGAGACCCTCCTCGCCACGGCCGAGGACGGCACCGTCGTGAGCCGGGCCTACACCGGCAAGACCTGCCGGGTCGTCCGCAACGACTGGACCCAGCGTTTCGAGGACCACCCCGAGGAGCTCCAGCCCTTCCCCCAACAGGTGGCGGTGTCGATGCGTGAAGGCGCCAATCACCTCGGCGCGGCCGAGGGGATCGACGTGGACGTGCGGCGGGAGTTCTATCCCTGCGGGCAGGGCGTCGGCGCCATCACCGAGCTGGAGCCCGCCGGTGATCTCGTCACCCGCATGGTGGCCGAGGCCGACGCCGTCATCGACCGCCTGCTCAGCGTGCGGGTCTGAGCCGTGGACGCGACGGCCGTACTGAGCGACGTCGGCGAACTCTGGAAGGCCGACATCGTCCCGACGCTGCACGACTACATCGCCATCCCCAACCTCTCCCCCGCCTTCGACGCCGACTGGGCGGCCAACGGCCACATGACGCGGGCGGTCGACCTCGTGGCCGGCTGGTGCCGCGCGCGCCAGATCGAGGGGATGACCGTAGAGGTGGCGGAGCTGCCCGGCCGCACACCGCTCATCGTCATCGAGGTGCCCGCCTTCGGCCCGGGCCGTGACGATGACCCGGTTCTGCTCTACGGCCACCTCGACAAGCAGCCCGAGATGCACGGTTGGCGAGACGGGCTCGGGCCGTGGAAACCGGTGCTGGAGGGCGATCGGCTGTACGGCCGCGGTGGCGCCGACGACGGCTACGCCGCCTTCGCATCCCTCGCGGCGATCGAGGCCGTGCAGCGAGCCGGTGGCGCGCACGCCCGCTGCCTCGTACTCGTCGAGGCCAGCGAGGAGAGCGGCTCGCTCGATCTGCCCGCGCACCTGGAGGCGCTGTCCGAGCG
>DASTFY010000032.1:0-2530 GCA_035719525.1 Acidimicrobiales bacterium | reverse complement strand
CCGAGCCCGTGGACGAGGACTGTCTCTTCCTGAACGTGCGCACCCCGGCCTTGGACGACGCCCGTCGGCCGGTCATGGTCTGGATCCACGGCGGGGCCTTCATCTTCGGCTCCGGCTCCTCGCCGCTCTACGACGGCGCGCCGTTCGTCGACGGTGGTGACGTCGTGCTCGTCACGATCAACTACCGGCTCGGAGCCTTCGGTTTCCTCGACCTCGGCTGGCTGGACGACGACTTCGCCGGCTCGGGAAACCTCGGGCTCATGGACCAGGTCGCCGCCCTCGAGTGGGTGCGCGACAACATCGCCGGGTTCGGTGGTGACCCCGACAACGTCACGATCTTCGGTGAGTCCGCCGGCGGCATGAGCGTGACCAGCCTGCTCGCGGCCGAATCAGCCAAGGGACGGTTCCACAAGGCCATTGCCCAGTCCGGTGCCGCGCAGTCCGTGGCGACACCGACACAGGCCGAGAACTCCGCCCGAGTCGTCATCGACGGACTCGGCGTGTCGACCGCCGACGAGTTGCGGGCGTTGACCGCGGAGCAGGTCCTCGCCGTGCAGAGTCAGGTCATGGTCGAGGCCTTCACCAACCCCGAGCCGCTGCTGGAGGAGGGGGTCTCGGCGGGGTTGCCGTTCCGTCCCGTCGCCGACGGCCACTTCCTGCCGACATCGGTGCTCGCCGCCATCCGCGGCGGGAGCGCCGCGGGTGTCCCGGTGATGACGGGGACGACCCGTGAGGAGTGGAAGCTCTTCGCCCTGCTCGACCTGACCCCGATCGACGAGACCGTGCTCCGTCAGCGCCTCCAGGCCCTCACCGGCGACGCCGACAAGGCGCTGGCCGTGTACGCCGACGCGGTGGCCGAAGGGCCGACCCCCAAGGACGCCTTCACCGTCATCGGCACCGACATGGTGTTTCGCTACCCGGCCGTCGAGTTGGCCGAAGCCCTGCTCAACCAGTCCTCCGACGTGTGGGAGTACGAGTTCAGCTGGGGCACGCCGGCCATGGGTGGGATGCTCGGTGCCTGCCACGCCATCGAGCTGCCGTTCCTGTTCGGCCTGGCCAGTGATCCCCGGCTGCTCGGCTTCCTGGGGGACGATCCCCCGGTCGGCCTGGCCGAGGCGATGCAGGAGGCCTGGGTGCGCTTCGCCCGAACCGGCGACCCGGGCCCCGCCTGGCCGAGGTACGACCTCGACCGTCGGGCCGTGCGCACCTTCGACGCCGAGATCGGGGTCCTGGACGATCCCGGCGCCGCCCAGCGGGAGTTCTGGGCCACCATCGACCGCTGACCCTCGCGGGCCGGGGGACGCCGGCCGACCGGTGGGTGATCCTCCGTGCTGACCGCGACCGTCCTGGCCCTCATCTCCGCCTTCCTGCACGCGGGCTGGAACTTCCTCGTCAAGACGGGCGAGGAGCGGGACCTCGTGGCGTGGGGACAGTTCCCCTTCGGTGCCCTCCTGGCCCTGCCGGTCCTGCTGCTCGTCGGCCTGCCGGGTGTCGAGGCGGTGCCCTACGTGGCCGCGTCGGCCAGCGTCCATGTCGTCTACGTGCTGGCCCTGCTCCGGTCCTACCACCACGGCGACTTCTCGCTCGCCTACCCCTTGGCCCGGGGCAGTGGCGCCCTGCTGGCGGCGATCGGCGGGGTGGCGCTGCTCGACGACCACCTCGGCGGCTCGTCGTGGGTGGCCATCGGGATCGTGATCCTCGGCGTCGTGCTGCTCGTGGGACCGAACATCCACGGACCGACCATCGGTTGGGCGCTCCTCACTGGGGCGACCATCGGTACCTACACGCTGATCGACTCCGCTGGCGCCCGACGGACTGAGGGCCTGCCCTACGGCCTCACCCTGATTGCCTGCGCGGCGCTGGCGATCACGCTGGTGAACATCGGCCGAGGTCGGGCCGCCGCCTTCCGGGCCTCACTCCCGGGAGCCTGGCGGCGCTACGCGCTGGGCGGAGCCTGCACCACTGCCGCCTACAGCCTCGTCCTGATCGCCGTCCGCTATGCCCCTGTGGGCTACGTGGCCACCCTGCGCGAGTCGTCGGTCCTCATCGCCGCCCTGCTCGGCTGGCTCGTCCTCCACGAAACCCTCGGTCGCCGCCGCTCCATCGCCAGCGCCGTCATGGCCACCGGCCTCGCGTTGCTGGTCGCCACCCGCTGACCAGAACGAACCGAGGGGCTCGTTGTTCGACGCAAGAGACCCTTCGGGTCAGACCTTGAGGAGAATGGCGTCGCCTTGGCCGCCGCCGCCGCAGAGGGCGGCGGCACCGAGCCCGCCGCCACGGCGACCGAGCTCGAGGAGGATGGTCAGGGCGACGCGGGTGCCGGACATGCCGACGGGGTGGCCCAGGGCGATGGCCCCGCCGTTCACGTTGACGATGTCGTCGCTGATGCCGAGGTCGGCCATGGAGGCCAGGCCGACGGCGGCGAAGGCCTCGTTCAGCTCGAACAGGTCGATGTCCCCGATCGCGGTGCCGGTGGCCTCGGCCGCGGTCTTGATGGCTCGGGCCGGCTGGGTCAGCAGCGACGGGTCGG
>DASTFY010000031.1:0-6016 GCA_035719525.1 Acidimicrobiales bacterium | reverse complement strand
GGACAAGCAGCCCGAGATGCACGGCTGGCGAGACGGGCTCGGGCCGTGGACACCGGTGCTGGCGGGCGATCGGCTGTACGGCCGTGGTGGCGCCGACGACGGCTACGCCGCCTTCGCATCCCTCGCCGCGATCGAGGCCGTGCAGCGCGCCGGCGGCGCGCACGCCCGCTGCGTCGTGCTCGTCGAGGCCAGCGAGGAGAGCGGCTCGCTCGATCTGCCCGCGCACCTGGAGGCGCTGTCCGAGCGGATCGGGACCCCGTCATTGGTGGTGTGCCTGGATTCCGGCTGCAACGACTACGACCGCCTGTGGGTCACCACCTCGCTCCGGGGGTTGGCGGGAGGCACGTTGACCGTGGACATCCTCGAGGAGGGCGTGCACTCGGGCAGCGCCAGCGGCGTGGTGCCCAGCACGTTCCGCATCGCCCGCCAGCTGCTGGAGCGGATCGAGGAAGCGGGCACGGGCGAGATCCGCCTCCGCCCGCTCCACGTCGTCATCCCCGAGGATCGCCGCCGCCAGGCCGAGGAGACGGCGGCCACGACACCGGCCTACGCCGAGCGCTACCGGTTCGTGCCGGGAGCCGGACCGGTGACAGAGGACCCGGTCGAGCAGATCCTGGCGCACACCTGGCGGCCGACGTTGTCCGTGGTGGGCGCCGACGGCCTGCCGGCCACCTCACGGGCCGGCAACGTGCTGCGGCCCTCGACGTCACTGCTGCTCTCGTTCCGGCTGCCCCCGACCTGCGACGCCGAGGCCGCGCTCGCCGCCGTGTCCGCGGCGCTGACCGCCGACCCGCCCTACGGGGCCCGCGTCAGCTTCTCCGGCCGGGAAGCCGGGCCGGGTTGGAACGCGCCGGCGTTCGCGCCCTGGCTGGACGCGGCGCTGGAGCGCGCCTCGCAGGCCGCCTTCGGGTCGCCGGCGCGGGCCTTCGGCGAGGGTGGGACGATCCCGTTCATGGGAATGCTCGGTCAGCGCTTCCCCGAGGCGCAGTTCGTCATCACCGGCGTGCTGGGACCGGACAGCAACGCCCACGGCCCCAACGAGTACCTCCACCTGCCGACGGGCGAGCGGCTGACCGGCGCGCTGGCGATGGTGCTGGACGACCACACCCGCCGCTGAGCAGGCCCGGCCATGCTGGCGATGCTGCGGCACAACCGGGATCTCCGGGCGTTGTTCGCGGCCCAGGTGGTCTCGTTCGCCGGCGACTGGTTCTGCTACGTCGCGCTTCTCGGCCTGGTCAACGACCTCACCGGCTCCAGCCTGCTGGTGGCGCTGGTCTTCGTGTCCCAGACGCTGCCGGCCTTCCTCGTCTCGCCGGTGGCCGGCGCCGCGGCCGACCGGTTCGACCGACGAAAGATCGTCGTGACCGTCTCCTTCGTCCAGGCCGGCGCGGCGCTGGTGCTCCTCGGCGCCGGGCCGGGCCGGGTCTGGTTGGCGTTCGCGGCCCAGGCGACGATCGCCGCGTTCGGCGCCTTCGTCCTGCCCGCTTCGCAGGCCGCCGTGCCCAACCTGGCGCGCGACGACGAAGAGCTCAAGGCGGCGACCGCCCTGTTCGGCTCCACCTGGGGAGCGATGCTGGCCATCGGCGCGGCGCTGGGCGGCGGCTTCGCGGCCGCATTCGGCCGGGACGCGTCGTTCGTGGCCGACGCGATCTCGTTCCTGTTGGCCGCCGCGCTGGTGGCGACCATCCGGCGGCCGATGCAGCAGCGGCGGGACGCGCCACGATCGGGGCAACGGCTGCGGCCACTGGCCGACATGAAGGAGGGCCTGCTCCACGCCAAGCGGGACAGGGCGCTGCTGGCCCTCATGTCGTCCAAGGCGACGTTCGCGCTCGGCGCCGGAACCGTCGGCATCCTGGCCATCCTGGTGACCGAGTCCTTCGGCGGTGGCGATGGCGCCACCGGCCTGATCCTCGGGATGCGTGGCCTCGGCATCGGGCTGGGGCCGATCATCGCGGCTCGCCTGATCGGCCCCTCCCTCTCGCGGCTGCTCCGCCTCTGTGGCTTGGCCGGCCTGGCCTTCGGCGCGTGCTACCTGGGGGTGAGCCTCTCGCCGACCCTGGCGGTCGCCGCGCTGTTCGTCTTCCTGGCCCACTTGGGGGGCGGCGCGCAGTGGACGCTGTCGACGTACGGCCTGCAGGTGCGGGCGCCGGACGAGGTACGGGGTCGCATCATCGCCGCCGACTTCGCGTTCGTGACCCTCATCCTGAGCCTGACGACCGCGGGTGCCGGCGCGCTGGCCAACCAGGTCGGCCCCCGTCCGACCATCGCGGTGTATGCCTCCCTCGGCGTGGCGGCGGGCACGGCGTACCTCGCGCTGACCCGACGGCTGCGGCGCAGGCTGCGGGCCGAGGAGACCATGGATGAGGTCCCGGCCGGTCCGGCCGAGGCCGTCAGCCGGCCAGGACCTGCTCGACCGCCTTGACCAACCGGTGGGCGCGGGCATCGCCGCTGAGGTTCAGGTCCATCTTGTTCATGGCGTAGGCGAAGCCGACCTCGGCCTCGGGGTGCCCGAAGGCCAGCGAGCCTCCGGCCCCAGCGTGTCCGAAGGATCCCGGCCCCAACATCGGCGTGAACGGGCCCGAGGTCATGAAACCCATGCCGAACGTCGTCGGCACCACGAGGACTCGGTCGGGCTCCCCGTCCGGCGTGATCGTCGCGCTCGCTCTGGCGATCGTGCCCGGGTCGAGCAGTCGCCGGCCGTCGACCTCGCCGACGCAGGCGGCGTAGACGCGGGCCAGCGACGACGCCGTGCTGATGCCGTTGGCGGCCGGGATCTGTGCGGCGTGCACCGCTCGGGTGTTCCAGACGGGATCGCCGAAGGGAACGGCCGCGTTCAGCGTGAGGGCCCGCCCGAGAAGGGTCTCGGGGCCGAGCATCTGGCGGGCCAGCGCGGCGACGCCCGGGTCGGCCAGCAGCGCCGAGAGCACCAACGGCGACACCCGATGCTCGAGGTGCTCGGGCAGGCCGATGAAGGCCTCGGCGCCGACAGGCCCGGCCACCTCGTCGGCCACGAAGGCACCGAGGCTGCGCCGCTGCGGATCGGCCCGCTGGACGAGCTCGCCGGCCAGCCAGCCGAAGGTCAACGCGTGGTACCCATGGGCCGAGCCGGGCTCCCACAACGGCGCCTGCTTCGCGACTCGTGTCGCCATGTGGTCCCAGTCCAGGATCTCCTCCAGGCGGACGGCGCCGTCGATCGCCGCCAGCCCGGCCTGGTGCGAGAGGAGCTGGGCCACGGTCACCTCCTCCTTGCCCGCGGCGGCGAACTCAGGCCAGTACTCGGCCACGACGCCGTCGTAGTCCAGCCATCCCCGCTCCACGCAGACCGCCGCCGCCATGGCCGTGAGCCCCTTCGTGGTGGAGAACACCAGTTGCAGCGTGTCGTGGCCGTAGGGCCGGGTGCGGGCCTCGTCGAACCAGCCGCCCACCAGGTCGATCACGGGGACACCTCGGTGGTACACCGCCACCGACGCGCCGATGTCGCGGCCGGACTCGAAGTTGGACCGGAAGGCATCGGCGACCGGTTCCCACCCCGGCGTGACCGTCCCGCTCACGGGCGCCTCCGCGCCGGTCAAGCGTCGGCCACCAGATCGCGGAGCTGCTCGACGGTGCCCACCGGGTCCGGGCCGACCGGGTTCACGCCGAGCACGGTGACCCCGGCCTCCTTGAACGCGCCGATGCGCTCCTTCACGTAGCTGCGGGGGCCGACCAGGTTGGACAGCTCCAGCCAGTCGGCGGGAACGTGCGTGGCCGCCTCGTCTTTCTTGCCGTCCAGGTACAGATCCTGGATGTCGACGGCCTCGCGTTCGTAGCCGTAGCGCTGCGCGACCGTGTTGTAGAAGTTCCGGCCCCGAGCGCCCATGCCGCCGACGTACAACGCCACCATCGGCCGGGCCATGTCGAGGATGCGGGACTGTGCTTCGCCGACGAGGTCCTCGCCGATGGCCACCATGCCCCCGGCGGCGATCTCGAGCCGGCCGAGCTCGGCCGGGCGCCGGGCCAGGCCGGCCTTGAGCTGGTCGCCCCAGACCTGGTGGTGCTTCTCGGGGATGAACATGACCGGGAGCCAGCCGTCCGCGTGCTCGGCTGTCGCCTGCACGCTGCGGCCCATCAGCGACGCCCACCAGATCGGGATCTCGCGGCGGATCGGGTGGTTGATCAGCTTCAGCGGCTTGCCCAGTCCCGTCCCCTCGCCCTCCGGCAGCGGCACCCGCACGGCCTGGCCGTCGTAGACCACTCGCTCCCGCCTCCAGGTCATCCGGCAGATGTCGATGTACTCCGTGATGCGGGTCATCGGCTTGTCGTACGGGACGCCGTGGAAGCCTTCGACCACCTGGGGACCGGAAGCACCCAGGCCGAGGACGAAGCGACCATCGCTGACGTAGTCGCAGCCCGCCGCCGTCATCGCCACCAGGGCGGGCGTGCGGGAGTACACGTTGATGATGCCGGTGCCGATCTCGATCCGTTCGGTCCGGGCCGCGAGATAGCCGATCTGGCTGATGGCGTCGAAGCTGTACGCCTCGGGCACCCACACCATGTCGAGCCCAGCCTTCTCCAGCTCCACGACCCTCGCCACCGACTCTTTGAACCCGCCGGCGTAGGCGACGGTCATGCTGAGCTTCATGGCGGCGACCCTACGGCGCCCGGGCGTGGGCCAGATCGCGGCTACTCGGGGCTGCGGTTGAACAGGGGCGGGCGCTTCTCGAGGAAGGCGGCGAAGCCCTCCTGCGCGTCGGGGATCATGGCGGCGGACGACATCAGCTCGATGGCAAAGTCGTACGCCGCGTGCTGGTCACGGCCGATCTGTGCGTAGAAACCCTGCTTGCCGAGGCCCTTCGAGGCCGTGCTGCCCCGAGTCGCCCTCGTGATCAGGTCCCAGGTCGCGTCGTCGAGCTCGGCGGCCGGCACCACCCGGTTGACCAGGCCCCAGTCCGCGGCCGTGCGGGCGTCGATCGGGTCACCAGTGAAGGCCATCTCGAGCGCACGCTTGCGACCGATGTTGCGGGCCACCGCCACCAGGGGCGTGTGGCAGAAGAAGCCCCCCTGCCCTCCGGGGATGGCGAAGGCAGCCTCCTCCGACGCCACGGCCAGATCACAGGACGCGACGAGCTGGCATCCCGCCGCCGTGGCCAGCGCGTGAACCTTGGCCACCACCGGCTGGGGTATGGCCTGGACCGCGTCCATCATGGCGGTACAGATCTGGAACAGCCGTCGCGCATCGGCGAGGGACGCGCCCCGCATGTCGCCGAAGTTGTGCCCGGCCGAGAACACCGGCCCGTTGGCCGCCAGGATCACGCCCAAGGCGTCGCTCTCCCCGACTTCCTCGACGGCCGCCGTGAGCTCCACCATCACTTCCAGGGCGAGGGCGTTGCGCTTCTCCGGTCGGTTCAGCGTGATCGTGGTGATCGCCTCTTCCCGCTTCACGAGCAGGTGTTGGTACGTCATGGGCTCATTCTCGCGCCATCGGTGCGGCCGAGCAGCCCTGTAACGCGATCAGGCCGGCGTTCGTCGGCGTGAACCCGCAGGCCTTCAGGTAGAACCCGCGCAGGTCGTCGTCGAAGTCGACGTGCAGCGTCTCGCAGCCCGCCCGCTGTGCCTCGTTCCGAGCGACACCGACCAGCCGTACGCCGATTCCCTTCCGTCGTGCGCTCGCCGCCACCATCGTGTCCTGCAGCCAGGCGTGCACGAGGCCGTCCCAGAGCACATTGACGAAGCCCACGAGCGCGCCGCCGTCGCGCGCCACCACCCAACCGAGGCTGTGGCGCGCCGTGAGCTCCTCCCAGTCCCACTCCGAGTCGTCGTACACCCGCGTCTCGAACGCCTCGGCGTGCAGTTCGTTCACCTCGGCGTTGGCGAACGCGCCGCGCCACTCGTACTGGACCGTCACGGCGTAGATCCTGCCGGGTGCGAGCGCCCAGACCACGTTCATGGCCGATATCAGTGGAACTGACGCGCCCCCGTCGGCCACGAACGCCCGATGAGACCATCGGACCCCGGCCGTCCGATTTCCGCTAGCAGG
>DASTFY010000030.1:0-2044 GCA_035719525.1 Acidimicrobiales bacterium | reverse complement strand
CAGCCTCGAGCGACACCGGCGCCGGGGAGGTGAGGCCCGCCGTGCCAGACCCGAACCGCACCGCACACCGTGGATAGACCTTCGACCACAAGGAGGACGGAATGAAGACGCGGCTTTCGCTGCTGGCCGGCGTACTCAGCCTTGCCCTGATCGCCGCGGCCTGCGGCGGCGGGTCCGAGGAGCCGACGGAGACCACCGCACAGGGCGCCGCGGCCGGGGGGGTCGTCACGCTCCAGGGTGGCAAGGAGTTCAAGTCCATCCTGCTGCCCAAGTTCACCGGGGTGGCAGTCTTCGACCAGGCCAACCAGGGCGCGCAGGAGGCGGCCAAGGAGCTCGGCGTGGACGCCGCGCAGTTCCTCGGCCCGACCGCGGACAACAGCGCCGCCGGGCAGATCGAGATCATGACCAACGCCGCCACCCAGGGCGTGAACGCCGTCATGATCTCCAACAACGCCGGGGACCAGATCGAGCCGTCGGTGAAGTCGGCCGTTGACGCGGGCGTCAAGGTCGTGAGCTGGGACTCACCGATCCCGTCCGCCGAGGGCGAGAGCCTGTTCGTGGCCCAGGTGGACTTCGACGAGACCGGCACCGTGATGGCCGACATGGCGCTGGAGATCCTCGGCGCCGACGGGGGCGAGTTCGCCATCCTGTCCGCGTCGCCGGACGCGGCCAACCAGAACGCCTGGATCGCCGCCATGGAGGAGGCGCTCAAGGACCCGAAGTACGCCAAGCTCAAGCTCGTCGACACCGTGTACGGCAACGACGAGTCGGAGAAGTCCTACAACGAGGCCCTTGCCCTGGTCGACAAGCACGCCGACCTGAAGCTGATCATGGCCCCCACCACCGTTGGCATCGCGGCCGCGGCCAAGGCCATGCAGGACGAGCGCCTGTGCGACAAGGTCAAGGTGTCGGGCCTGGGGCTTCCCGACGAGATGAAGGCGTACACCCAGAACGGCTGCGCACCGCAGTTCGCGCTGTGGAGCTTCACCGACCTCGGCTACCTCACCTTCTACGCGGCCTACGGCGTGGCCACGGACCAGATCAAGGCCGAGGAGGGCGCCAAGTTCAAGGCGGGCCGTATGGGCGACTACACGATCGAGAAAGACCCTACCCGCGACAACGGGCTGCGCATCCTGATGGGCCCGTTCACCAAGTACGACAAGGACAACGTCGGCTGACTAGTCCAGGTGGAAGACCGCCTCGAGCGCTTCCATCATCTGGTCGGCATGCCGGCCGGAGCCGGTGAAGTAGGGGGCCATCAGCGCCTGCCAGCGCTCGTTCACCGGCTCGGCCGCCATGCCGGCCAGGGCCTCCTCGAGGCTGCCTGCGGTCTCGAACTAGCCGAACAAGGTCCCGTCCGGACGCAGGAACAGCGTGTAGTTGTGCCACCCGTTGCGCCGTAGGGCGTCCAGCATCTCCGGCCAGACCGCCTGGTGGTGGCGCTTGTAGTCGTCGAGGAGGTCGGGCCGGACCTTGAGGACGAAGCCAATCCGGTTCATGGGAGCTCAGCGCACCTCGACACTCGCCCGGTACTGGTCGAGGCGGGCGTCGTCCGGCTCGAGGTCGGTTACGAGGAGGCTGATCTCGTCGAGCGCGAACATGCGGGCCTGGGCGCGGGTACCGAGCTTGCTGTGGTCGACGGCCAGGATGACGCGCGACGCCGCCACGCTGAGGGCCCGCTTGACCTGCGCCTCCTCCAGGCTGGGCTCGGATGAGCCGAGCGTCGGGTCGACCGCGGCCGCGGAGCACACCAGGACGTCGAAGAGGAAGTCCTCGGCGCTGCGGATGGCCACCGGTCCGACCAGGCTGCCCGTCCGGGGCTCCACGGACCCGCCGGTCAGGGTGGCGACCACGCCCGGCTTCCCGGAGAGGGCCTGGAACGTGTCCAGGCCGTTGCTGACGACCATCAGGTCCTGGGCGCCGTCGAGCGCGGAGGCCAGCCGGTACACGGTGGAGGACGCATCGAAGGCGATCGTGCCCCGGCTGGGGAGTAGGTCGAGCAGCTTGCCCGCGATCCGGGCCTTGGCGCGAGCGTTGTGCCGGT
>DASTFY010000029.1:0-2126 GCA_035719525.1 Acidimicrobiales bacterium | reverse complement strand
GGTGCGGCCGCCGTACGACATCGAAGAGACGCACCGCTGCTACGTGGTCGCCAGCCGCTGACGGAGCCGTCCCGCCGGTAAGCTGCACGGTTCCCCATGGAAGCCCCGCATCTGCGTTCCGTCGCGCTCGTCGCCCACGTCGACCACGGCAAGACCACACTCGTCGACGGCCTTCTCCGCTCCACCGGGGTGTTCGCCGCCCACCAGGCCCTGGTCGAGCGGGTGATGGACTCCAACGACCAGGAGCGCGAGCGCGGGATCACGATCCTGGCCAAGGCGGCGTCGATCATGTGGAGAGGTGTGAAGATCAACCTGGTCGACACCCCGGGCCATGCCGACTTCGGCGGTGAGGTCGAGCGGGCGCTCGCGCTGGTCGACGGCGTGCTCCTGCTCGTCGACGCGGCCGAAGGACCGCTGCCCCAGACCCGCTACGTGCTCTCGAAGGCCCTGGCCCGAGATCTGCCCGCGGTCGTCGTACTGAACAAGCTGGACCGGCCCGACGCCCGGCCCGACGAGGTCCTGAGCGAGATCGAGCAGCTCTTCATCGATCTCGCCTCCCATCCCCAGCAGCTCGAGTTCCCGGTGATCTCCGCGGTCTCACGTGACGCTCGCGCTGTGGTCGGAGTCGGGTTGCCGTCCGAGGACGCGGACCTGGCGCCGGTGCTCGACGCCGTCCTCGACCACATCCCGGCGCCCGGCGGGGACCCGGACGCACCGTTGCAGGCCCTCGTCACCAACCTCGACGCTTCGGACTACCTCGGCCGCCTGGCGGTGGGCCGGGTAGTGCAGGGGACGCTGCGCTCCGGCGAGCTGGTCGCGCTGCTCAGCGAGGAGTACGAGCAGGGTCAGCCGGCCATCGTCCGCCGACCCAGCCAGGTGCTCGCCTTCGCCGGCATCTCCCGGGCCGACGCCGAGGTGGTGCGCGCCGGCGACCTGTTCGTGATCGCCGGCTACCCGGAGGTCGAGATCGGCGACACCTTCGCGTCGCCCAGCGATCCCAAGGCCCTGCCCCGCCTCGTGGTCGACGAGCCGGTCCTCGCCATGACCTTCAGCATCAACACCTCGCCCCTGGCCGGCCGCTCCGGCCGGTTCATGACCAGCCGCCACCTCCGGGAGCGGCTCGAGCGTGAGGTTCGGGGCAACGTGTCGATCCGCCTGGAGGACACCGACAGCCCGGATGCGCTCGAGGTGGCGGGTCGGGGAGAGCTGCAGCTAGCGGTGCTCATCGAGTCCATGCGCCGGGAGGGCTACGAGCTGCAGGTGAGCAGGCCCGAGGTGATCACGAAGGATCTCGACGGCCGCCGGCACGAGCCGCTGGAGCGGGGGACCTGCGATGTTCCCGACGCGCACGTCGGGACCGTCACGCAGGCGCTGGCTCCGCGCCGGGGCGTCGTCACCGAACTCCGCCCAGGCGATCCAGGCCGCACCATCATCACCTTCGAGGCGCCGGCCCGGGGGTTGATCGGCTTCCGGTCGCTCCTGCTCACCGCCACGCGAGGCACGGCGCTGTTGCACCAGCACCACGCCGGCTGGACGCCGTGGGCCGGTGAGCTGCCCCACCGGACCGGCGGGGCCATGATCGCGGACCGGCTGGGTGACGTGACGGGCTACGCGCTCGACAACCTCCAGCTCCGGGGCCAGCTGTTCGTAGGGCCAGGCGACGTCTGTTACGAGGGCATGGTCATCGGTGAGGCCAGCCGCTCCGGCGACATGGTGGTCAACGCGGTGCGGGCCAAGGAGAAGACCAACATCCGCACCCACAGCCACGACGACGCAGTGAAGCTGGCGGCGCCGATCGAGCACACCTTGGAATCGGCGATCGAGTGGATCGGCGAGGACGAGCTCGTAGAGGTGACGCCGGGTGCCATCCGGATCCGCAAGCGCCTCCTGTTCGAGGCCGACCGCCGGCGAGCGGCCAAGCGCACCTGACCGGCGACGGCACCAGGCTGCGCCGGCCAACCCCCTCGGATCTCGTTCGTGGCCGATCCCAGCGCGTCTATCGCACAGATATCGGCCATGAACGCTGAGACAGGCGTGGCGCGATGACCGGGTCCCGGTGCGTCCGGCTTGGCCGGCGCACCGCAACGCCGCTGTGCGCATTGCCGAGCGAAGCGAGTAGGAGCCAG
>DASTFY010000028.1:0-7573 GCA_035719525.1 Acidimicrobiales bacterium | reverse complement strand
CGGGTTCCGCTCTGGCTCCCCGATGAACGCGATTTGCTCGTGGCCAAGCGACAGCAGGTAGTCCGTCGCGATCCGCCCGCCGTGTTGGTCGTCGACGACGACGCTCGGCAATGCCGGGTGCGACGTGTCGATCAACACGATCGGGAAGTGGGCCTCAGCGAGCCGGTCGCCCTCGTCTGATCGCAACGGCAGTGAGACGATGATCAGCCCGTCGAGCTGATGCCGTGGAACTTCCACCAGGCGTTGACGGGCGCGATCAGGTGCGTCGACGTTGTAGAGCACGACCTCGAGCCCATGGGGCTGCACGGCCCGGACGATGCCGCGCAAGCGTTGGTACGTCGACGGCTCATCGAAGTGCGGGACGAGCACGCCGACGAAGCGTTGACGTCGCCCGGCCCTGCCAGCACCGGATCGCGTGGGGTGATAGTCCAACTCCTCCATCGCCGCTTGGACCCTGGCCCTCGTCGTCGCGCGCACCTGGTGGCTTCCGTTGAGGACGCGTGACACCGTGCCGATGCCAACTCCGGCCTTCGCCGCGATGTCGGAGATCGTCGCCATGGCCCCAGGAGATCCTTGCGGTGGTGTGGAACGACATTGGAAGCCTAGTCGGAAACTTCCATGCGGTCACCACCGAACGTCGTGAGGCGTCGACCGAGCAGCCAGCCCGCGCTCGGTGCCCGCGGTGGGCCGACGGGCACGAACCCCAGGTGGGCGTAGAACGCGGCGGCGCGTTCGTTCTCCGCGGCGACGCCGAGGTGGATCCCCGGTACGCCGGCGAGCGCGTCGAACAGCGTCTCGAGCAGCCGACGACCGGTGCCCTGGCCCTGCGCCCGTGGAAGCAGGTTCACATGGAGGTGGGCCGGATACTCGGCCAGCACCTCCGGCGGCGCGCCCGGCGGGTGATGGATGTAGCGGTGGAGCCGTCGGTCGGGCGTCAGGTCGCGATCATCGGGCGGATCCGGGTAGCGGTCGCGCAGCGCGGGCCACCATCGCGCCTCACACTCGGCCCCGAAGGCCACCGTATCCTCGGCCCCGACGATGTAGCCGTCGACACCGGCCTGGTGTTCGGCGACGAAGGCGAGGTGCGGGCGCAGCTCTAGGTATGGCCCGGCCCAGACGTCGCCCGGCAGGTCATGTTCGACATAGAGCGCGGAGGCGTCGCCGCCGGCGTCCGCGGTCCGCAGACACACGTCGTAGATCGCGTCGCGATCGCGGGCTTCAGCGCGTCGGATGCGCACCGGGCGACACTAGGCGGCGTCGGTGACGTCGGGGCGGTGGCGGCACTAGGCGCCGAGATGTTCGACGGCCACCCGCTTGGGCACGACCATCCGCCACGCGTCCAGCACGATCTCGCGCATCTCCTCGCGGTCGATGGCGGCCAGGCGGACGACGGCCCATTGGTACCGCATGTCGGCCGGCTTGGGCAGCAGGAACTTGGCCGGTTCAGACGCCACGAGCGCTTCGCGCTCCTCCTTCGGGAAGCCGAAGCCCATCAGCGTCTCGTCGCGGGAGAAGGCCAGGTACACGAGGCGCCCGACCCGGAACTTGACCCGGTCCCGCACCAGCACCTCGTAGCTCCTCGGCAGCGTGCGGGCCAGCTCCCGCACGTCGTCGATGGTGACCCCGGTCAGCTCGCCGCCGCGGCGCGCGACTTCAACCGCGCCTGCACCTCCGGTCGACGCAGCGGCGGGACCGTCGGCGGTGGCTGCCGACGGGCCGGCAGGGCGTACAGCAGCCGGGTGGTCGTCGCCGTGACCTCCCGCACCGCCTCCTCGAACGCGTCCTCGACGCCGGCCGGAACCTTCGACAGCCCGCTCACCTTGCGGACGTACTGGCGGGCGGCGGCGCTGATCTCCTCGGCCGTGGCCGGCGGCTGCAGGCCTCGCAGCTCGGTGATGTTGCGGCACATGCCGACCAGGCTACGGCCGTTCCGGGCGGCCGAGTCCAGTCGGACCGCCGCCAGACCTGCGTCGCGCGCGATCTACTCCGATTCGAGTCGCTCTGCCGTCTTGACGTCCTCCCACAGCGCCTCCAGGACGGCCAGGCCGGCGGTGCGGGTATCGATGCCCCGCTCCTCGGCCAGCACCTCGCAGGCCGCGATGCGTCGGCGGAACTTGGCCGAGGCGATGCGCAGGGCGGCCTCGGGGTCCACGTTCCGGTGACGGGACAGGTTGACGACGGCGAACAGCAGGTCGCCGACCTCGCCGGTGAGCGAGGCCGGGTCGTCGAAGGCCCCGCGCACCTCGTCCACCTCCTCGACCACCTTGTCGAGGGTGCCCCGAGGATCGTCCCAGTCGAAACCGGCTCGCGACGCCTTGGCCGACAACTCCCGCGCGTAGGCCAGGGCAGGAAGGTCGCCTGGCACGCCGTCCACCGACGACGCCAGGGCCGCTCCGCCGGGCCCCGAGGCCTTCTCGGCCGCCTTGATCAGTTCCCAGTTGTGGATCACCTGGTCCGGCCCGCTCACGTCGGTCGAGCCGAAGACGTGCGGGTGGCGACGGATCATCTTGGCGCTGATCGTCGAGGCGACGTCGGCCACGCTGAAGCGCCCTTGCTGCTCGGCGATGGCGGCGTGGAGGTACACCTGTAGCAGGACGTCGCCCAGTTCCTCCTCCAGCGCTTCGTCCGCAGCGCCGGATCCGTCGAGCTCACCGATGGCCTCGATCAGCTCGTACACCTCCTCCACCGCGTACCTGGTGAGGGTCTGGTGGGTCTGCTGGCGATCCCACGGGCACTCGTCCCGCAGCCTCCGGACGATGCCGTGGAAGCGGACCAGCTCGTGTCCGACGGGCTCGGCCAGCTCCGGGATGTAGAGGCAGGTGAGGTGGTCCGGTTCGACGGACCGGTCGAGGTCGGCCCACGCCACCGTGGTCACCTGCTCCTCGGGCAGCCCCAGCCGCTGCAGCACGACGACCGGCTCCGAGCCCGGGGAGTTGACGGCCAGCTTGATGTCGGACAGCACCCAGGGCGCGTGCGTGTGGGCCACGAGGAGCGGGCCCCGCTCGCCTGCCGCGGCCGTGGCGAACTCGTGCCCGTCGACCAGCCGGAGGCCGGCTTCGATGGGGTCGA
Source organism: Acidimicrobiales bacterium (assembly GCA_035719525.1). GTDB lineage: Bacteria > Actinomycetota > Acidimicrobiia > Acidimicrobiales > Ilumatobacteraceae > DASTFY01. The sequence goes on along the minus strand of DASTFY010000028.1, from coordinate 4,504 downwards.
GGCCGAGACGCCCGTACGCCAGGTCGAGGAACGAGAGGCCGAGCACGACCTCGACCGACACCCGTGCATCGCCCAGCAAGTGCCGGACACTGCGCTCCAGGACGAGGGGTGAGCCGGGCACGGCGTACACCACCCGGCCTTCCTCGGTGGCGGCGGCCACCAGAGCGTCGGTGATGTCGCGATAGACGTCGGCGAACGTGTCGGCCTGCTCGTACAGGTGGTCGAAGGTGGTCGCGTCGTCAACCACCACGGACGACGGGTGTCGACTCGTGCGCAGGAACCGGCGCGCCGGAAGGGCCACTGCTTCGAGCGCGCCGGCGGTGACCAGATCAGGGCCGGCCGGCCCCAGGCCGACCACCACGACGACCGGGCGGTTCATGGCCGTTCAGCGCAGCGACACGACGTCGCCCCGCACCGGGTCCCACCGCCCGTAGCGGGGGTCGATCGAGACGTCGGCCGTCGCCAGCTCGCCGGTCAGAGCGGCATCGCCCGGCGCGGTGGAGACGAGGGTCAGCAGGTCGTCGGCCACCTCGTCGTACGGGCGCACGAGGATGACGTGCCATCCGAACTCGCTCTCCACCGGGTCGGTAGGCACGCCGGCGGTGGCGGCCAGCGCCCCCTCGGTGAACCCGGGGTCGAACCCGGTCTGGTAGTCACTGACAGGTAGGCAGGCGTTGCCGTCGCCGCCGGCCAGAGCCCCACCGGTCTCGGCTGCCGCCGGCTCGATCGAGCGCTCCGTGGCCAGCTCGGCGAAGTCGGCCCCGGCGTCCAACTCGGCCAACACGGCCTGTGCCTCGGCCTCGGTCTCGACGACGATGTGGCGCAGGCACAGCGCGCCCGTGCCCGCGGGCGCCGCGGCGTACTGCACCTCGAGGTCCGAGGGCGAGGGAGCAGGGATCAGCGGCAGCGACTGGACGGCGGCCACCCCCCGGACGATCTCGTCCTTCATCGACTCGGGCAGTCTCTGGGCGTCCTCGCTGGCGGCCACCTGCGAGTTCAGGTCAGCGACGGACTCCTGGGAGGGCTCGAGGCCGTGGGCGGCCAGCAGTTCCTCCGCCGCCCTCCAAGTGATCACCTGGGAGAGCCAGCTCCGCGCCGCGTCGCCCTCGATGGAGACCTCGGTGCCGCCGGTGATGTTGAAGAAGCTGGGGTTGGCGGCCAGCGCCTCCAGGTCGCGCTCGAAGTCCGACCGCGTGATCGCCGAGCCGTTCACGGTGGCGGCGCGCGCCGGCACGGTGCCGCATGATGACACGGCGAGCGAGGCACACAGAGAGAGGGCGAGCGCCCCGGCGCCCGCACCCGCAGGGGTCCGCGTCACGCCGGCGACCCTACCCTCGCCGGGGCCGCCGCCTCCTGGCGCCCGCCGTCATCGGGGAACAGCGCGCCCAGGACCGCGAGGAGCTGGCGGGTCGGGTCCTCGGCCCGCTCGAGTGGCAGCACCAGCTGTTGCTGGGCCTCCTTGTAGATGGCGTGCCGGGCCACCCGCCGCAACCGCATCGCCTCGCTCGTCCGCAGCTCGACCGGTGCCAGCCGGGCGCCGGTGGAGGTGATGGAGACGTCCCGTATGTCGAGGCGGAAGCACTCGGCCCGCAGGTGCCCTACGGCGAGGAGGTTGGCGGCGGCTTCCGGCACCGGCCCGTACCGGTCCTCCCATTCGGCCGCGATGTCATCCACCTCGGCATGGTCGGTGACCGCGGCGAGCCGGCGGTAGGCCTCCAGTCGCAACTCCTCCTTGGTCACGTAATCGAGGGGGAGAAAGGCATCGGTCGGCACGTCGAGCTTCACCTCGGCCGGCGGCCGGAGCGCCTCGCCCTTCATCTCGGCCACGGCCTCGTTGACCATCTGGACGTAGAGGTCGTAGCCGACGGCCGCGATGTGCCCGCTCTGGTTCTCGCCGAGGAGGTTGCCGGCCCCGCGGATCTCGAGATCCCGCATGGCGATCTTGAACCCGCTGCCCAGCTCGGTCGCCTCGCCGATGGTGCGCAGCCGCTCGTAGGCCTCCTCGGTCAGCACCCGGTCGGCGGGGTGGAAGAGGTAGGCGTAGGCCCGCTGGCCGCTGCGGCCGACCCGCCCCCGGAGCTGGTGGAGCTGGCCCAGCCCGAGCAGGTCTGACCGCTCGACCACGAGGGTGTTGACGGTGGGCATGTCGATGCCGGACTCGATGATCGTCGTGCAGACGAGCACGTCGTAGCCGCCCTCCCAGAAGTCGACCACCACCTGCTCCAGCGTCCCCTCGTCCATCTGGCCGTGGGCCACGGCGATGCGGGCCTCGGGCACCAGCTCCCGCAGGCGCGACGCGCACCGGTCGATCGACTGGACGCGGTTGTGGACGTAGAACACCTGCCCCTCGCGTAGGAGTTCGCGGCGGACGGCCTCGGCCACGGCCCGCTCGTCGTACTCACCGACGTAGGTGAGGATGGGCTGGCGGTCGGCTGGAGGGGTCTGGATCAGCGAGAGGTCGCGGATGCCGGTGAGGCTCATCTCGAGGGTGCGGGGAATCGGCGTCGCCGTCATCGTCAGCACGTCGACGTCGGTCTTGAGCTTCTTGATGCTCTCCTTGTGCTGCACGCCGAAGCGCTGCTCCTCGTCGACGACGAGCAGCCCCAGATCCTTGAACACGATGCCCTCGGTGAGCAGGCGATGGGTGCCGATCACACAGTCCACCTCGCCGGACTTCAGGCCCTCGACCACGGTGCGGGCCTGCGCCGGGCCGAGGAACCGGGACAGCACCTCCACCCTGATCGGGTAGCCACGGAAGCGGTCGGCGAAGGTGTTGCCGTGCTGTTGCGCCAGCAGCGTGGTCGGGACCAGGACGGCGACCTGCTTCCCGGCCTGGATCGCCTTGAAGGCGGCCCGGATGGCGATCTCGGTCTTGCCGAACCCGACGTCCGCGCAGAGCAGGCGGTCCATCGGGTGGATGGCCTCCATGTCTTCCTTCACGTCGTTGATGGCCTTGAGCTGGTCGGGCGTCTCGACGAACGCGAAGCTGTCCTCCAATTCGCGCTGCCAGGGCGTGTCGTCCCCGAAGGCAAAGCCGGGCGCGTGGCGGCGTCGCTGGTAGAGGACGACGAGCTCGTGCGCGATCTCCCGCACGGCCGAGCGCACCCGGCTCTTGGACTTCTCGAAGTCGGCGCCTCCGAGGCGGTGCAGCGCCGGTGACTCGCCGCCGACGTAGTGGCGGACAGCATCGATCTGGTCCGAGGGGACGTACAGCTTGTCGCCGCCCTTGTACTCCAGCAGCAGGTAGTCCCGCTCGATGCCCCCGATGGAGCGCTTGACCATGCCGCCGTAGCGGCCGACGCCGTGGTGGTAGTGGACCACGTAGTCGCCCGCCTTGAGGTCCTCGAAGATGCTCGTGGTCTGCCGCTTGCGCGCGCGGGGGGCACGGTGGGCCCGCCGGCGGCCGGTGAGATCGGCCTCGGCGAGCACGGCCAGTCGGGCCTCCGGGAGGATGGTGCTGGCGTGCAGTGGCGCGACGACGATGCGGCCTCCGGGGCGCGTCAGCCGCTCGTCCGGCGGCTCGCCCCGATCCCCATCGACCTGCAGGGCGGCGAGGTCGAGGCCGTGCTCTCCCAGGATGCGCGACAGGTTGGCGGCCGAACCTTCACCTTCGGCCGCCACCACCACCCGGTAGCCCTCGGCCAGGAGCGAGCGGAGCTGGTGGGTGATGGCCTCGGCGTCGCCCAGGTTGGCGGCCCAGCCCCGGGTGGACACCACCGGCGTATCCGGCGAGTCGGGTGTGGCGGCCACGGACCACGCCGCCCCGGCGACGCCCTGCAGGAGGCGCTCGGCCGGAAGGTGCAGGGTGGGGAAGGCCTCGACGTTGTCCGCCGCCCAGGTCTTGGCCAGGGTCCGGGCCAGGTCGGCCTCCTCGGCCAGCGCGTCGGCCGCCCGATCCCGGAGCCGTTTCGGCTCGACCAGGATGACCTGGGCGGTGTCGGGGAGCCGGTCGGTGAGCAGCCGCTCGCCCTCGACCAGCCACGGCAGCCAGCTCTCCATCCCGTCGAAGGTCAGCCCGTCGGCCAAGCGCTCCCACTGCTCGCGGCCCCACGGCTCGGTCCCGACCAGGCGCTCGGCCCGCCGGCGGACGTCTTCCGTGGCCAGCAGCTCGCGCGCCGGCATGACGATCGCCTCCTCGACGGGATCCGTCGAGCGCTGGTCGTGCACGCTGAACTCGGTGAGCCGGTCGACCTCGTCGCCCCACAGGTCGATGCGGATCGGGCCGTCGGCGGTGGAGGGGAACACGTCGATGATCGACCCCCGGCGCGCCACCTCTCCCCGGTGCTCCACCAGCTCCTCGCGCCGGTAACCGGCGGACACCAAGCGGACCAGCAGATCCTCGGCGTCCAGGGTCTGCCGCGGGCGGAGGATAACGGGGTCGATCGACTCGTCGCCGGGGCCGAGCCGTTGGAGCAGCGCCCGGATGCCGCCTACGATCACCCGCGGGCGCCGCCGCTCGTCGGCCACGGCGAGCCGCCACAGCACCCTCATCCGGCGGCCCATG
>DASTFY010000027.1:0-3869 GCA_035719525.1 Acidimicrobiales bacterium | reverse complement strand
CCTGCTCAACATCGAGGGCGCACCCATCGAGCCGTTCGTGCCCATGATGCTGTTCGCCATCGTGTTCGGGCTCTCGATGGACTACGAGGTGTTCCTGCTCTCCCGGATCAGGGAGGAATGGGACCGCACCGGTGACAGCCGCGCGTCGGTGGCCGATGGGCTGGCCCTCACCGCCCGGGTCATCACCGCGGCCGCCGCCATCATGGTGGTCGTGTTCGGCAGCTTCCTCGGCGAATCGGACCGGATCGTCAAGCTGTTCGGCCTGGGCCTAGCGGCCGCCGTACTCATTGACGCCACCATCGTCCGGCTCCTGCTGGTGCCGGCCACCATGGAGCTGCTGGGCGACCGGAACTGGTGGCTGCCCAACTGGTTGGCCCGCATCCTGCCTCGCATCCACATCGAGGCCCCCGCCGACCTCGACGCCGAGCTGGCCCAGCTCGACGAGGAGCAGCGCACCAAGGCCGAGGAGCGCACCAAGGCCGACATCAGCCAAACCTGACGAAATTCGAGGTTTGAGCGCACTCGGTCGCGGGCATCCTCTCAGCGGGCGGGGTTTCTGCCTACCCTCGTGGCAGGTCGGGCATGCTCGGATCAACGCCAGCAGATGAGTTTCGACACGAAGCGCTCGTGTACGCCTCCGCGGCGGCGTTCCTGACCGCGACGACGGCATTCCTTCGCGCCGGGATGGCCGGCGGCGAAGCACTGATGGTGGCCGTCGACCAGCCCAAGATCGATCTGCTGCGCGCCAATCTGGACGGTGAGGCGGACCAGATCGACTTCGTCGACATGACCGAGATCGGTCGCAATCCGGCCACGATCATCCCGGTCTGGCAGGACTTCATCGATGCGCACTCGGCCAGCGGCCGCCGCCTGCGCGGCCTCGGCGAGCCGGCATGGCCCGGGCGGAGCGCGACCGAGCTCGTGGAATGCCACCACCACGAGGCGCTCCTCAACGTCGCCTTCGCTCCGAGCACGCCCTTGTTCCTGCTCTGCCCGTATGACGCGTCCGAGCTCGGCGCGACGGCCATGGCGTCCGCCACCCACACCCATCCCTTCGTCGACCATGGGGACGGGGCGCAACGGAGCGCGCACTTCGACCCCGCCCGAGTCACCGACCCGTTCACGGGCCCGCTGTCCGAGATCCCACCGGGCGCCGCCGAGCTCTCCTTCGACGGCTCGCAGTTGCGCCGCTGTCGATGGTTCCTCGAGGACCAGGCGAGCGGGGCCGGTCTCGACTCCGGCCGCACCGCGGCGCTGGCCGTGGCGGTCAGCGAGATCGCGACGAACAGCATCGTCCACGGCGGCGGCGAGGGCGTGATACGGACCTGGAGCGCGGACCGGATCTTCATCTGCGAGGTGGCTGATCGCGGACGCATCACCGATCCGATGGCCGGACGTCGACGCCCGCTGCCCGACGGGCCCAGCGGGCGCGGCCTCTGGTTGACCAACCACCTGTGCGATCTGGTGCAGGTGCGCTCAGGCCCCGCCGGCGTCGTGGTCCGCCTGCACATGTCGCTCGTGTGACGACGGTTGGCCGGAGACGTTCGGCCGGCGACTGACGCCGCCGGCCGCGAACATCAGCGCTCGTCGGCGGGCAGGCCGAGCGCCACCTGCCCGGCATGCACCAGCGACTCCTCGGGCGTGAACGGGTGGTAGGCCACGCCGCGGATGTCACGGACGCACTGCTCGATCGGCTGAGTCCGGTAGAACGCCGCACCACCGCCGACGGCCAGCGCCAGGTCACACACCTCGACGCCGGCGAGCGCGACCTCGCGCTTGGCGGCCATCACCGCCACAATGGTGTCCATCGAAGGCTGGGGATCGTCGCCGACGACGCCGAGCGCGCCATCGAGTGCCCACGCGGCCACCCGAAGCCGGGAGTCCATGAGACCGATCTGGCGTTGCACGATCTGGTCCTCGGCGCGCGCCGTGCCCGTCACCAGACCGACGGCGTGGTCACGGGCGGCCTCGGCCACCCCGAGGTACACCGCGGTGATGGGCGGGATGGCGTTGCTCAGGATCACCTGCAGCGGGCCGTCGAGGCGCGCATGAGGCCGGCGCGCCAGCACCCGCTCCTCGGGCACGAAGACCTCGTGCAACTCGATGTCGTGGCTGCCCGTGCCTCGCATCCCGAGCGCATCCCACGTGTCGATGATGCGTACCCCGTCGCTGGCCATCGGAACGGCCATGTTGAGCACGATCCGACCCTCGTCCGGATCGTCGTACGCGAACATCGTCGACAGCACGGTGCCGACCGGGGCCTGGCTGGCGAACACCTTGCGCCCGCTGACCCGGTAGCCGCCCTCGACCTTCTCCGCCGAGCCCCGTGGCCGGGTCAGGTCGGCCCCTCCGGTCGAGATCAGAACGATGCCCTCGTCGGCGACGCGGCGCAGCGTGGCCTCGGCCCCGGGCAGGCCCCGCCGGTAGCGCCACGCCGTGAAGAGCACCACGTGGTGGTGCATCACCGAGGCCAGCGCGCTGGAGGCGCAGTGCCGGGCCAGCTCGCGCTGCGCCATCGCCACCTGGCGGATGGTGGCGCCGCGGCCGCCCAGCTCCTCGGGCACCGCCAGCGCGAGGTAGCCCGACTCGCGCATGAGGTCGTACGCCTCCGCCACGAACGTGCCGGCACGGTCGTGCGGCGCGGCGAACTCGCTGAGTTGGGATCCCAGCTCCGCGGCCCATGCCACCATCGACCGCTCGCGATCCTGTGTTTCGGTTTCCATTGTTGTCATGGGTTCACCGTACGGACGGCAGGTGGGCGCGCCTAGTACGAGATCTGTACCGTGGTGCCATGCGTGACTACGGCCAGTACTGCCCGGTATCACTCGGCAGCGAGGTGTTGGCAGATCGGTGGACGCCGCTCATCATGCGCGAGCTGGTGCTCGGCAGCACCCGCTTCAACGACATCGAGCGAGGCCTGCCCGGTATCTCCCGCACGCTCCTCGCCCAGCGCCTCCGACACCTCGAGCGCAAGGGCGTCCTGGAGCGTCAACCCGCGCCCAGGGGGACCGGCAGCGAGTACCACCTCACGCCGGCCGGGCGGGACCTGGAGCCGGTGCTCACCGCCCTGGGCGAGTGGGCCGTGCGCTGGCTGTATGCCGAGCCGCAGCCCTCCGAGGTCCAACCGGTGGCGCTGACCTGGTGGATGCACCGGCGCGTGGACGTTGACCGCACACCGGATCGCCGGGTCGTGATCGAGTTCGACTACCGGGGCCCCGACGCGATGGTGATCTGGTTGGTCCTGGACCGCGGTGAGCCTTCGGTGTGCATGAAGCACCCCGGATTCGACAGCGACATGATCGTGAGGACCGAGCCCGTGTCGATGATGCGGGTGTTCTCGGGCAACACCAGCCTGGCCGATGCCGTCGCGACAGGATCGATCGAGCTGTTGGGTCCGCCCTCGTTGGTCCGCGGCTTCGGCCACTGGTTCCTGTGGAGCCCGTTCGCACCAGCCGTCCGCAAGATGGCCCTGGCGACCGCGCAGGCGAGCTGATCGAGAAGGGCAAGGTTCGAGCGCGCGTGACGGCCGCTCAGGGCGTTCGACCGAGAAAGGCCACGAGGCGCTCGGTCGGTCCGGCATGGGCCGACGCCGGCACCTCGGGCCGGAACCGTCCGGCACGGACCTCGGGGGACACGATGGTGACGCTCGCCTCCCACGCGGCCTCGGCCACGTCATCAGGCAGGCCCGCCGGTTGGCCGGTGGCCCTGGCCAGGTCCCACGTATGGGTCGTGGTGTCGAGCAGGTTGATGCCGGCGAGCACCCGGCCAGGCATCGGGCCGGGTCCAGCGTCGATCACGCGGTCGAGCACGCCGGGCGCGCGCCACGCGGTGAGCGCGGCCGCTGATGCCTCCCGGAACTGACTGGCGGG
>DASTFY010000026.1:0-2066 GCA_035719525.1 Acidimicrobiales bacterium | reverse complement strand
CTCCAGCATGGCCGCTCGCCCGGGCGAACCGTCCTCGCCGGCGATCATCGACTCGAACGGCTCCGGGAAGGCCTCGGCCTGCGCCAGCGTGGCATCGAGCTGCTCGCGCATGCGGGCGTCGAGGTCGGGGTCGGTCGCCCCGACCAACGTGGTCAGGCCGGGCCCGGTGACGCCCGGGAACTCACCCAGGTACACCATGCGGACACCCGTGATGTTGTTGACGACATCGGCGTTGGTGTTGTCGCTGAAGCAGGAGTGCTCGTCTTCCCGATCCTTCGTCTCGTAGGCCACGGTCATCCGTTCCCCGGCCAGCTCGCCCGTGTTGAGCGCTCCGATGCCGCGGACCATGTTGGTCACGGCCTGGTCGGGGTCGGCCAGGAACTCGGTCCGGTACGCTCCGCCGTCGGCCGACCACTGGTCGCGGACGCTGGTGAGGTCGTCGATCAACTGCTGCGTGACCAGCTTCAGGTAGGTGGCTCGCCGGTCCGCGTTGGGCGCGGTCGTGTAGTCGGTGAGCAGCCGGCTCCCCGGACCATCGTCGGACTGGTCCTGACCCCACAGCAGGAACTCGACCGCATGCCAACCGGTGGAGATGTTGGTCTCGCCGCCCTCCTCGTTGGCGGCCACGATCACCTCGGTGGTGATCTCCGGGACGCCGGTCGGGTCATTCACGATCCCAGCCGACGCGTCGCCTTCGACGTAGTCGACGTAGGCCTCGTCCATGGGCCAGGCGTTGATCTGGCCCTCCGGCCCGTCGTCGGGGTTGTCGATCGGCCCGTCGTAGAACCGGAAGGCCTCGGTCGGTCCGTAGTCGTCGCGCGCTGTCAGCCACGCCTGCTTGGCGGCCTCGAGCGTGGCGTCGCTGGGCTGGGCGAGGAAGGCCTCGATGGCGGCCTGCATGCTGGTGGCACTTGTCAGCGATGCGTCATAGGCGGCGTGCACGAGGTCCGCGTAGGCCGTCGCCACCTCCTCCTTCTGCTCCGGCGTCACGGCGGAAGCGGCGGCGCTGGTCTCGGCCCCGGTCTCGCTGGTCTCGGCCGAGGGCTCGCTGCCTTCGGTCGAGCCGCCGTCGGCCGAGCTGCCGCAGGCGGCCAGCAAGACGAGGGCGGCCAGTGCCGACGTGAGACGAGCGGGACTCGGCACGCGCATGGAGCTTCTCCTGGCTAGGGTGGGCCTGAGCGGCCCATGTTAGGTGTGCTTTACCAACGATCGTCAACCCACCATCCTTTCGCTGATCGGTGCGCTGGTCGTGTCAGCGGCGCCTCGCTCGGCGCGTTCCGCATCGCCTTCGGACTGGTCGGAGTGGTGTCAGCGGTGCGATTGGTGGGGCACGGTTGGGCGACGGGCCGTTACGCCGGCCCGGCCCAGCGGTTCACCTACCTCGGCCTCGCGTGGGTGCCGAAGCCCTCCACGGCCGCGATGGTGGTCCTGCTGGCGGTCGTGGCCGCGGCGGCCTCGCTGGTCATGGTCGGGTGGTGGTACCGGCCGGCCATCGTGGTGTTCTTCGTGGGCTTCACCTGGGTGGAGCTGATCGACGTCACCACCTATCTGAACCACTACTGGTTCGTGAGCCTGGCCGCCCTCCTGCTGTGCTTCCTGCCCGCCGATGCGAGCCTGTCGATAAGGGCTTGGCGCGAGGGGGAGCGCACCGTCGCGTTGGGCGCCGTGTATCTCCTGCGGGCCCAGGTGGCCGTGGTGTACGGGTTCGCCGGGTTGGCCAAGCTCAACGTGGACTGGCTGGTCCACGCCTTGCCGTTGCGCCTGTGGCTCCCAGCTCGCGACGGGGTGATCGGACTCGATGCGCTGCTCGACGAACGGTGGCTGGCGCACGTGCTGTCATTGGCCGGGGCGACGTTCGACTGCGCCGTCGTGCCCCTGCTGTTGTGGCGGCGGACTCGGCCCTACGCCTTCGTCGCTGTCGTCGTGTTCCACCTGGTCACGTGGCGGCTGTTCGCCATCGGCGTGTTCCCGTGGCTCATGATCGCCGGAGCGACCTTGTTCTTCGCGCCGGACTGGCCCCGGCGTCGGCGCCGGGCCGATCCGGTGGTCTCGGCCGATCACGCCAT
>DASTFY010000025.1:0-17954 GCA_035719525.1 Acidimicrobiales bacterium | reverse complement strand
TCGCCGTCCTCGAGCGCCCGGAGGATGGCGTCGGACAGTGTCGAGGTGCCGGCCGGCCCGTCGGCCAGCGCGGTGTGCGCCGGCGGCTCGCGGGGCGGCGGAGCAGTCGGGTGGGCCGAGGCACCGGTCGCGTCGGCGCGAGGCCGGAAGACGGTGGCGAACGCCCGGTCGAACTGGGCCGCCGCCAGTGGCTCCTTCACCATCGCCGCCCGCAGGCCGACCCGTACGGCGTCGCGATCGAGGAGGTCGAGGTGGTCCAACGCGCGGCAGGCGTCGATCAGCTCCCCGGTCGATACCTGGATGCCGCCGCGTCGCAGGACGTCGGCCAGCTGCACGACCCGGTCGAGGAGCGGGCTCGGGGCGCCGGTCACCGGCACCCACTGTACGGATGGGAGGATCGGCGGCGATGGTCGATCCGGCGCGTCCGCCCGCAGGGCGCCTCGTCCGCCTGGGGGTGGTGCTGCGCGGGACGGATCCCGTCGCCGTGCACCGTCTGGCCCGGATGTGCGACCTGGCCGGGATCGACGTCATCTGGGCGGCCGACGATCATCAGGCGGTCGAGGTCGGCGCGCTCGTACGGACGGCGCAGGTGCTGACCCGACCTGCGGTCGACGAGGCGTGGGCCCGCACGCTGCCGGTGTCGATCGGCCGGACCCCGGCCGAGGCGGAGGCGAGGGCGGCCATGGATCCCGGCTTGGCCGACTTCGGCGGCGCCGCCGTCGGCCTGTTCGGCACCGTGGAGAGCGCGCATGCCCGCGTCGCCGCTCTGGCCCACGCGGGCGTCACCGACCTGCGCTGCGTGCTCCCCGATCTGGCGGACGTCCACGACGTCGTGGCCCAGCTCACGGCGGCCGTCGTCGGCACTCCGGGCACCCACCGACCTGGTGCCGCCCGCTCGCCGGATCCCGATCCGCCGCCGTGGGCCGCCCGTCGGCGTCGTTCTTGACAGGCTCGAACCCTGCGGCGACGCTTTGCCCTCGAACGCACGGGGGTTCAGGCGATGACGGAGTACGTCACGAAGTTCGGCTCGCTAGAGCACTACGACAAGGGGAGCATCGAGATCGTCGACGACGATCCGAAGCACTACACCTTCTCCAACATGTTCGAGGTGGCCAGCGCCGCCCGTCCCTGGGAGAAGGTGGCGGTGGGCAAGAACATGGAGTACGTGGTGGAGGTGATACGCGCCGAAGGCACCAGCGAGTGGCGCAGTGCGGCCCACGACGAGTTTCCTCTCGTCATGGACGGCGAGGTGACGATCGAGTTGGTGAAGCTCGACCAGCCGGCCGTCCCGGCCGACAAGAACGGCTCGGTGGCGCTCGCCGGTGACCCGGTGGGCCGGCCGATGGGTCGGATCGTGTGCCGCCGAGGACACATGGCGCTCTTGCCCGCCAACGCCGCGTACCGAATGACGGCCACCCGCCCCTCCGTCATCCTCCTGCAAACCACGCTCGGCGACGACACCATCGAGCGCTGGGCCGAGATCTGCCTGTCCTGAACGCCCGTACCGACGAGGAGAACTACATCCGATGACCGCCACCGAAGCGCCCGAGGTCACCGCCACCGAGCCCAACGCGGAGGGCTACCGGGAGTTCACCCTAGGCGGGTTCACGTTCCGCCGCGACGAGTTCTTCGCCCACATCACCTGGCCTACGGGCAGTCACATCCTGAGCGTCGACAACTTCTTGCGCGCCCTCCAGCGTGACGTGGCGTGGGACTTCTTCTACGGAACGGTGAACTTCGACGGCGTGTTCGGCACGGTCAACCACTACGGCACGGTCGACATGTTCGCCGGTCGCTACAACGACGCCTATCGCAAAGCGGAGCTGGATCACCTCGAGAACTTCGAGACGCCGCTCATCCGCGAGACCTTCAAGGCCCTGCTCGACGACTGGACCAACGAAGGATTCGACCCCTTCGCCAGCCCGGCCGAGACGGCCAAGCCCTTCGGGGTGAAGCGCGGCAACAACACCCCGGCCATCACCCGCCACCGCGTGACCGCGCAGCGCATGGTCGGCGTCCCCGGGGACGAGCCCATCCGTACCGACGCCACCCATCCCGTGAACCGGATGTTCGCCGACGTGTCCCAGGACGAGCCCGAGGTGCATGCCGAGCCGGGCTTCGAGGACGAGGTGGCGGCGTTCAGCCTGTTCGCCTACCTCAGCCGGTCCGACGTCACGTGGAACCCGTCCGTCGTGTCGCAGTGCAAGGCCAGCCTGTACTGCCCGACGACGGAGGAGTACATCCTTCCGGTGATCCACGGGAACGACCGCGTCGAGTGGTTCATCCAGCTCTCCGACGAGATCCGCTGGGAGGTGGAGGACCGCGACACCGGCCGCCCGAGGGCCAAAGTGGTGATGCGGGCCGGCGACGTGGCGGCCATGCCGGGCGACATCCGCCACCAGGGCTACTCGCCGAAGCGGTCGATGCTGCTGGTGTGGGAGAACGCCGCTCCCGAGCTGCCCGAGCTCATCCGCACCGGCAAGGCCTCCGTCTACCCGGTCGACTTCTAGTTGCGCCTGTCCCCGCAGCCGTGACGGCGACGCTCACGACGCTGGCCGAGGCTGTCGCCGCGCACGTCCACGACGGGGACACGGTGGCTTTCGAGGGCTTCACCCACCTGATCCCCCATGCCGCGGGCCACGAGGTGATCCGTCAAGCCCGCCGCAACCTCACCCTGGTCCGCATGACACCGGATGTGGTCTACGACCAGCTCATCGGGGCCGGCTGCGCGGAGCGGCTGGTGTTCTCCTGGGGCGGCAACCCTGGGGTCGGCTCGTTGCACCGGTTCCGGGACGCAGTGGAACACGGATGGCCCCATCCGCTGGCCCTGGAGGAGCACAGCCACGCCGGTATGGCCACGCGCTACGTGGCGGGTGCGTCGGGCCTGCCCTTCGGCGTCCTGCGGGGTTACGTCGGCACCGACCTCATGCGGCACACGTCGAGCCTGGCCCCCATCGCCTGCCCCTTCACCGGCGAGCAGCTCACCGCCGTGCCCGCGCTCAACCCCGACGTGGCCGTCATCCACGCCCAGCAGGCCGACCGTCAGGGCAACGTGCAGCTCTGGGGCCTGGTGGGCGTCCAGAAGGAGGCGGTGCTCGCGGCCCGCCGGTCGATCGCGACAGTGGAGGAGATCGTCGACCGGCTCACCCCTCGCGCCGACGCGGTCGTCCTGCCCTCGTGGGTGGTCGACGCGGTGTGCGAGGTGCCAGGGGGTGCCCATCCCAGCTTCGCCATCGGCTACTCGACGCGGGACAACGCCTTCTACCGGGCGTGGGACGACATCAGCCGGGACCGGGGCATCTTCGTGTCCTGGGTCGACGAGCACATCCTGGGCACGGATGACTACGCCGGCTACCGCACCAGCCTCGGGCTCGATCCGGTGGGCGCGGGCCGTGACTGACGGGCCGGCGGCCGTGTCCGCCGACGACGTGATGATCATCAACGCGGCTCGTTGCCTCCGCAACGGCATGGCGTGTTTCGTCGGCATCGGTCTGCCCTCCACCGCCGCCAACCTGGCCCGCCGCCTGCACGCTCCCGGCTGCGTGCTCATCTACGAGTCGGGGTGCATCGGGTCCAAGCCCACCCGGCTGCCGCTCTCCATCGGCGACGGCGAGCTGGCCGAGACGGCCGACGCCGTCGTCGGCGTGCCAGAGATCTTCGCCTACTGGCTGCAGGCCGGCCGCATCGACGTCGGTTTCCTGGGCGCGGCGCAGCTCGACCGCTACGGCAACATCAACTCCACGGTCATCGGCCCGTACGAGCAACCGCGGACCAGGCTGCCGGGCGCGGGCGGGGCGCCGGAGATCGCCGCGTCGGCGCGCGAGGTGATCGTCGTCATGCGCCAGAACCCGAGAGCCTTCGTCGAGCGCTGCGACTTCGTCACGTCGGTCGGCTTCGGCCGCGGCCCGGGCGATCGGGCCCGCCTCGGCCTGCGAGGGCGGGGTCCGCAGGTCGTCATCACCGATCTCGGCATCCTCCGCCCGGACCCCGAGACGTGCGAGCTGGTCCTGACCGAGCTCCACCCGGGCTGCTCCGTCGAGGAGGCGGTCGGCGCCACGGGCTGGACGCTGCGGGTGGCCGCCGAGCTGACGGTCACGGTCCCGCCGAGCGAGGACGAGCTGCGCACGCTCGCCGCCCTGGTCGCGGCATGACCGGCTTCACCTACGAGTCCCTGCCCGGTCGGGTGGTGTTCGGCCCCGGCCGCGTGGCCGAGGTGGCCGGGGAGCTCGACGGCCTCGGCCGGAGCCGGGCCTTCCTGATCACCGACGCCGCCGCGGCGGCGACCGGCGACCTGGTCGCCGAGCAGCTCGGCGCCCGCCTGGTTCGGCGCTGGGACGAGGTGGTGCAGCACGTCCCCGTGGAGCTGGCGGACCGGGCCCGCGAGGCGGCGTCGGAGGCCGGCGCCGATGTCGTCGTGTGCCTGGGCGGCGGCTCGTCGACGGGGCTGGCCAAGGCCCTGGCGCTCAGCCACGATCTGCCGATCCTCGCCGTGCCGACCACGTACGCCGGCAGCGAGATGACCCCCATCTACGGCCTCACGGGCGGGCGGCACAAGCAGACCGGCCGTGATGTCCGGGTGCTACCCAAGGTGGTCGTCTACGACCCGGAGCTGACGCTGGACCTTCCCACGGGCATCACCGGGCCGAGCGCCTTCAACGCGCTGGCCCACTGCGTCGAGGCCCTCTACGCGCCGGGCTGCAACCCGGTCACGTCAGCGCTGGCGTTGGAAGGCGTCCGGGCCCTCCACCGGTCACTGCCCGTCGTGATGAACGCTCCCCGCGATCTGGCCGGCCGGAGCGACCTCCTCTACGGCGCCTATCTGGCCGGCGTGGTGCTGGGAGCCACCGGCACCGGCCTACACCACAAGCTGTGCCACGTCCTGGGCGGAACCTTCAACCTGGTGCACGCCGACACCCACTCGGTGATCCTTCCCCACGCCGTCGCCTTCAACCGTCAGGCCCTGCCCGCGGAGATGGGACGGCTGGCCGAGGCGCTCGGAGACCCTGACGGCGATCCGGCCGGTGCGCTGTGGGACCTGGCCGTCGCCAGCCACGTCCCGACCTCGTTGGCCGACCTCGGCCTCGAGGTCGACGATCTGCCCGAAGCCGCACGGCGCGCCGCGGCCGAGATCACCGTCAACCCCGCTCCCGTGGACGAAGCCGCGCTGGCCGGCATCCTCGTGCGCGCCTACGCCGGGGATCGCCCCGTACCCTGACCCGTTCGTGGCCGATCTCGTCGCGCATTGCGCGGGCTGGTGGGCCGCGAACGTCGGTGGGTGAGACCCTGGGGGAGGGGGCATCAGCGGGGCCGCCGCGTTCGTGGCCGATCTCGTCGCGTATGTCGCGGGCTGGTGGGCCATGAACGTCAAGGGGCGCGCCGCGAGCGGATCGCTCACGCCGCGAGGATGCGCTCGATGCGGCGGCGGGCCAGCAGGAGCGCCTTGCCCAGCTCCTCCTCCCGGCCGGTGAACCGGCTGGCCGGGACCGGGACGGTGACGGCGGTCGGCAGGCCGACGGGCGTATCGACGGCCGTCCCCACGGCGCAGATCCCCATGTCGTTCTCCTCGCGGTCCCACGCCAGCCCGGTCGCCCGCACCTCCTCGAGCTCGGCCAGCAGCACGTCGCGACTGGTGATCGTGTGGCAGGTGAAGCGGCGAAGGCGGGCCGGAAGCAGGCGGCGAACGTCGGGGTCTTCGAGGACGGCCAGCAGCGCCTTGCCGTTGGCCGTCGAATGCAGCGGGAACGACACGCCCACAGCGGAGACCGCCTGAAGGCGCTGGGGCCTGGCCACCTGGTCGATGAACACCACGCGGTCGCCCGAGAGCACTGCCAGGTCGACGGTCTCCCTCAGCCGCCCGGACAGCGCCACCAGCTCCGGATGCACCTGATCCACCAGCCACTCGCGGCTGGCGCTGGCCATCTGGAGCAGGCCGGGGCCGAGCCGGAACCCGGCCGATGTCGAGACGGGCGACACCAGCCCTTCGGTCTCGAGGGCCTTGATCAGGCGGTGGACGGTCGACCGCGGAAGCCCGACTTCGGCGGCCAGCTCCGCCAGCGAGCGCCCGTGCGGCGCCGCGGCCAGACAGCGCAGGATCGCGGCCGCCCGGGTGATCACCTGCACGCTGCCCTCGGCGGGACGGCGGGCGCCGTCGCGGGGCTCGTCCGCCCTCATCAGCTCATCACGATCCCGCCGTCGACCACGAGGGCCTGCCCGTTGACGCCGTCGGCCGCCGGACTGGCCAGGTAGACGACGGCGGCCGCGATCTCGTCGAGCGTGACCGTGCGCCGGATGGTCGACGCCTGCTCGACGGCGGCCCACACCTCCGCGCCCGGCCGGCCGTGCGCGCGGCCCAGCTCGTCCAGGTCGATGAGATCAGTCGACGTGAACCCCGGGCAGACCGCATTGACCCGCAGCCCAGTGGTGCCGGTCTCCATGGCCAAGCAGCGGGTGAGCCCGATCTGCGCGTGCTTGGACGTGTTGTAGGCCGACTGGCCGAAGGTCCCCTTCTTGCCGGCGATGGACGACAGGTTGACGATGCGGGAGCGCTCCAGGACTAGCAGACCGGGGAGGAACGCCCGGGTGACGCGCACGGTCGCCACCACGTTGACGTCCAGCATCCACGTCCAGTCCGCCAGTGAGTAGTCGAGGAACGGCCGTGGCTTGTACACGCCCGCGTTGTTGACCAGGGTGTCGATCGGCCCGCCCAGCGCCTCGGCGCTACGGGCTGCGAGCGCCTCGACGGACTCGTCGTCGGTGATGTCGCAACGCACAGCCACCGCCGTACGCCCTTCGGATCGCAGCGACTCCGCGACCGCCTCGATCTCGGCTTCTGTGCGCGCCGCGACGACGACGCCGGCCCCAGCCGCCGCCAGGTGGCGGGCGACGGCTCGGCCGATGCCGCGGCCGGCGCCGGTCACCACCGCACGGCGCCCGGCCAGCAGGCCCGCACCGTTCACGCCGCGCTCATCCGGCCGTGTAGCCGCCGTCGAGGTACAGGATGCTGCCGGTCATGAAGTCCGACGCCGAGCTGGCCAGGAGCTGTACCACTCCGTGGAAGTCGGTGGGCTCGCCCAGCCGACCGAGCGGGATGCGGCGCAGCATGTTCTCCCGGACGGCCGGACCGCTGCCTTCGTCGGCGTACATCCAGGAGGTGAGGTCGGAGCGGAAGACGGTCGGTGCGATGGCGTTGACGTTGATCCCGTGCGGGCCCCACTCGACCGCCAGCGCCTTGGTCAGCAGGTCCACTGCGGCCTTGGACGGGCAGTAGGCGGCGTAGTTGGCCAGCCCCAGGCGCCCGCGGGTGGACGACATCAAGATCACCTTGCCGCCGCGGCCCTGGTCGATGAGCACCCGGCCCGCGGCCCGGCACAGCAGCCAGCTCTGGCGGACGTTGGCGTCCATGACGGCATCCCACTCGGCCGGATCCTGGTCCACGATCGGCCCGGGGATGTTGGTGCCCGATGCGGCTACGACGATGTCCAGGCCTCCGCCGGCCTCGACCGCGGCGCCGACGATGCGGTCCACGTCCTGCTCGGTCGCCGGGCGCAACCCGATCGTGGTAGCGGACCCGCCTCCGGCCTCGACGGCCCCGGCCACCTCCGACAGCTTCTCGGCGTTGCCGCCGGCCAGGGTGACGTGGGCTCCGGCCGCCGCCAATGCGTACGCCGCCTGCTCGCCGAAGGCACCCGTCGCACCGGTGATCACCGCGGAGCGGCCGCTGAGGTCGAAGACGTCGGCCGGCCGGGGCAGCCCGGTCACCGTGGACCGTCCGGGTAGGGCATGACCACGAGCATCGAAGCGACGTCGTTCGTGCGGTTGACGACGGTGCGGGCCTCGCCTGCCGGGATGTGGCAGGAGTCGAACACTCCCAGCGTCGCCTCGGTGTCGTCGGTGACCACCGTGACCTCTCCCCGCACCACGACGTAGACCTTCTCCAGGGGTGTGCCCTCATGGGTGGTGCCGCCGCCCGGCAGGAAGTGCGACAGACCGACCCAGAAGTTGGAGGCGTCGCTGGCCTCCCAACCCTGTAGGCGCAGTGCCGCGCAGTCGAAGTGGTTGGGCGGCTCGTACTTCGACACGTCCGCGATGCGGTTGACCTTCACGATCGGGCCGATCCCTGAGCGATGCGGAACTCGCCGGTCGGGTCGAGCATGGCGACCAGCCGGATGATGCAGCCGTCGCCTTTCACCCATCGCCACGGGAACGCGGCGAACGACACCCGATGACCCGTGACGGCGTCGATCTCGCCGCCCACGTTCTCGAAGCCGACGATGCCGTGGGCCAGGATCGCGCGGTGGCAGGGCTCCCACAGGGGGAAGTCCTCCAGCACATCGCGGCCGGTCTCCCGCTTGTACTCCTCGCACGCCCACGGGAGCAGCCCGTGCGGCCACCCGGGTCCGTGCGGGGCGATGGCGGTGGCCAGCGGATGGTCCAGCGCTTGCGTGTCGGTGCCGACGGCCTTCACCCCCCGCTCCACGAACCACTCGCCCGCCTCCCGGTAGAACCCGGGGGAGTAGGCGTAATAGTCGGCGTTGTCTCCGTAGCGGTGGTGCCATCCGGTGTTGACGATGACGATGTCCCCGGGCTGGATCTCGGGCCTCGCCTGCTCGAGGTCCTCCGGGGTGACCACCTCCCACTTCTCCTTCGGGATCGACACCACTACGCCAGGGCCGAAGAAGCAGTGGAGCGGGATCTCGTCGAGGAAGGGGGTGCCCTCGATGACGTGGGCGGGCACGTCGACGTGCGTGGTCGAATGCATCACTGTGGTGATGCGTTGCGTGAGGACGCGGGACTTGGCGTGGTAGTGAACCCGCTCGATCTTCACGTCCTCGAAGTAGGGCCAGTTGGGCACTCCGTGTCCCCAGGGGATGCTGAGGTCGTAGAACTCCAGCCCGGTGTTGTCAGCCGGCCACGTCCAGTCGATCGCTGCCATCGAACCCCCCGTGTGCGAGCGTCGAGCGGCATCGTTGATCGGATGCCGGGTCCACAGTACAGTTCATGCTGTCCTGTACAGTGGAACGTACACCTACCCACGATCAAGGGGTTGGTAGGGTTCGGCAGGGTCGGCCGCCAGCGGCCGAACGGCAAGTGCCGCAGGGGGCAAGGCAGCAGGGATAGGGGGAGCCATGGCCAGCAGGTTCGATCCGCAGCACCTCTCGCGGAGACGGTTCATCGGGACCGCAGCCGCCATGGGGGTCGGCGGCGCGGCGTTTCTCGCCGGTTGCGGTAGCGATGAAGGCGGGTCGGCGGACACCACCGCGGCCGGCACCACACCCGCCGCGCCCGAATCGACGGCCGCGGGCACCGGTCCGGCTACCAGTGCCGCCGCGTCGGGGGGTCTCACCGGCGGCGGGGGCGGCGACGGAACGATCAAGATCGGCTACGTCACACCCCAGACGGGCCAGCTCGCCGCGTTCGGCGAGTCGGACGCGTTCGTGCTCGGTGGACTGCGGGAGCTGTTCAAGGACGGCCTCATGGTGCAGGGCAAGAGCTACAAGATCGACATCATCGACCGCGACTCCGAGTCCAACTCGAACACCGCCGCCACCGCCGCGCAGGAGCTCATCGCCAATGAAGGCGTCAACGTGCTGCTCGTGGCCCAGACGCCCGACACCACCGTGCCCGTCGTCCAGCAGGCCACGAACAACGAGATCCCGGTGCTGTCCAACAACGCTCCATGGCAGCCGCACTACCTCGGGATCGGCGGCGAGCTGGGCCCGGACATCGACCCGCCCGTGGCCTCCGAATGGAACTACCACTTCTTCTGGGGCCTCGAGGACGTCATCGAGGTGTTCACCAGCATGTGGAACGAGGTGAAGGCGGGCGCAGTCGTGGGCGGGCTCTGGCCCGACGACCCGGACGGCAACGCGTGGAGCGATCCCAACGTGGGGTTCCCACCGGCGTTGGAGGCGGCGGGGTTCACCGTGGTCGACCCCGGTCGGTTTCCCCTCGGCGGCAGCGACTATTCGGCGCAGATCAACGCCTTCAAGGACGGCGGAGTCGAGATCGTCACCGGCGTGCTGCCCCCGCCCGACTTCGGCAACTTCTGGGCCCAGGCGCAGCAACAGGGCCTCCAGCCCGTCGCGGTCACCCTGGGCAAGGCGCTGCTGTTCCCGGGGGCCGTCGCCTCGTACCAGAACCCGCTCGGCCTGTCGTCGGAGATCTGGTGGTCGGACAAGCACCCGACCACGTCCAGCCTCACCGGCCAGACCTCGGCCGACCTCGCTCGCGCCTACGAGGAGGCGGAGAACAAGCAGTGGACCCAGCCCATCGGCTACGTCCACTCGCTGTTCGAGGTGCTCGTCGACGCCATCGTTCGGGCCGGGGGCGTCGAGGACAAGCAGGCGTTGCTCGATGCCATCGGCGAGACCACGCTGCCCACCATCGCCGGCATGGTCGACTTCACCAAGCCCGTCGTGCCCCACATCACCAAGACCCCGCTCGTGGGTGGGCAGTGGGTGGAGAGCGACAAGTGGGACGTCGAGTTCAAGATCGTGACCAACACGCAGTTCCCGGAGATCCCGGTGGAGGGCACGCTCCAGAGCATGGCCAGCTGAGCGACGCATGGGTGCCGCGGCGGCTCCGACCTCGAACATAGAGCTCTACAGCGACGAGGCCTTGGCCGATCCGTACCCTGGCTACGACGAGCTGCGCCGGCTCGGCCCTGCGGTGTGGTTGGAGACCTACGGCCTCTTCGCCCTCCCACGCTTCGCCGAGTGCAAGGAGGCGCTGCGGAACTGGCAGGTCTTCTCCTCCGCCCAGGGCGTGATGATGAACGACCTCATGAACGAGACGCTCGTCGGCATCCTTCTGTGTGCGGACGGCGACGAGCACGCGGCCATGCGCAAGGTGATCGCCGGCCCCCTGACCCCGCAGGCCCTGTCCGCGGTGCGCGACGCCATCACCGCGGAGGCCGAGCGGCTGGTCGCCCGGCTGGTGGATCGGGGCAGCTTCGATGCCGCCACCGAGCTCGCCCACCACCTCCCCGTCACCGTGGTCTCGGACCTCGTCGGGCTTCCGGAGGACGGCCGGGAGCACATGCTCGACTGGGCCGATGCCAACTTCGACTGCTTCGGACCGATGAACCAGCGGACCGAGGCCGCCTTCCCCGTCGTCCGCCAGATGGTCGAGTACGCCTTCAACGAGTGCGTTCCGGGCAAGCTCGCTCCCGAAGGCTGGGCGGCGGGCATCTGGGCCGCGGCGGAGCGGGGCGACATCCCGCCCGACAAGCCGCCGCTGATGATGAACGACTACATGGGGCCCAGCCTGGACACGACGATCTTCGCCACGGCCAACATGATCTGGCTCTTCGCCCGCCATCCCGACCAGTGGACCCTGCTGCGCCAGCAACCGGACCTGATGCTCAACGCCATCAACGAAGTGCTCCGCATCGAGACGGTGATCCAGGGGTTCTCGCGCGTGCTCACGGAGGCGCACGCCGTCGACGGCGTCACCCTCCCGGCCGACGCCCGGGTGTTGATCCTGTACGGCTCGGCCAACCGCGACGAGCGCAAGTTCGAGGATCCGGCCCGCTTCGACATCACCCGCCCCAACGCGTCGGAGCACCTGGCCCTCGGCTTCGGCGCGCACTCCTGTCCCGGCGGCAACCTGGCCCGCATGGAGCTGCGGGCGCTGCTCGGCGCGCTGCTGCCGCGCGTGGAGCGCTTCGAACTGCGGGACGCCAAGCCGAAGCTCAACAACGTGCTCCACGGGCTGGGCACCTGCGTCGTGGATGTCGTGCGGACCTGAGATGGCGTTGATCGAAGTCGAGGGGCTGGAGAAGTCCTTCGGCGTCCCCGTCATCGATCACCTGTCCTTCGTGGTGGCGCCGGGTGAGGCGCTGGGGATCGTCGGCCCGAACGGCGCCGGCAAGACCACCCTGATCAACCTGATCGCCGGCGAGCTGAGCCCCGACGCCGGGCGGATCGTGTACGACGGCCACGACATCACCCGCGCCCGCCCGGACGTTCGGGCGCGGGCCGGCATCGCCCGCACGGCGCAGGTGCCGCGGCCCTTCGAGGGGCTGAGCGTGTTCGAGAACGTGCTCGTCGGAGCCACGTTCGGCACCTCGGAGTCCCGCCGAGCGGCAACCGACAGGGCGGTCGCGGCCCTGGAGCAAGCGGGGATGATCGAAAAGGCCAACCGGGCCGCCGCCAGCCTCGGCCTGCTCGACCGCAAGCGGCTCGAGTTGGCGCGGGCCCTCGCCACGCAGCCCAAGGTGCTGCTGCTGGACGAGATCGCCGGCGGGCTGACCGAAGCCGAGGTGCACGAGCTGATCGACAAGATCCGCGAGATCCACGCCGGCGGCGTCACCATCGTCTGGATCGAACACATCGTTCACGCCCTCCTGGCCGTCGTCGAGCGCATCATGGCCATGAGCTTCGGCCGGAAGATCGCCGACGGCGAACCGCGCGAGGTGATGGCCAGCGCCTCCGTCCGCGAGGTCTACCTCGGCGTGGGCGAGGGCTGAGTGGGAGCGGATCCTTGACGCCGACGCTGCTCGACGTCGCGGACCTGGATGCCGGGTACGGCGACTTCCAGGCCCTGTACGGGCTGTCCTTGCAGGTCGGGGCGGGGGAGACCATCGCCATCATCGGGGCCAACGGCGCGGGCAAGACCACGTTGCTGCGGGCCGTGATGGGCCAGGTTCGGGTGCGGGGCGGCACCATCTCGTACGACGGAGAGGACCTGTCCGGCGTGCCGACCCACGACCGGGTGCGGCGCGGCATGGGCCTCGTGCCCGAGGGCCGCCGGCTGTTCCCCAGCCTCTCGGTCGAGGAGAACCTGATGATCGGGGGCTACGGGCGCCGTCCCGGCCGGTGGACGATCCCCGAAGTCCTGGCCGTGTTCCCGATGCTCCAACCGCTGTTGAAGCGGGCGTCGTCAACGCTGTCGGGTGGGGAGCAGCAGGCCGTGGCGATCGGTCGGACGCTGATGGCCAACCCGGACCTGGTCCTGTTGGACGAGGTGTCCCTGGGACTGGCTCCGGTCGTCGTGCACCGCCTGTACGAGGCCTTGCCCCAGATCGTCGACGGCGGCACGACGGTGGTGGTCGTCGAGCAGGACATCACCCTCGCCCTCGACGTGGCCGACCGCGTCTACTGCCTGCTCGAGGGACGGGTGTCGCTCTCAGGCCCTCCCGTCGACCTCACCCGCGACGCCATCACGACCGCGTACTTCGGCGTGTAGCCATGGACTGGGTCAGCGCTCTCATCCAGGGGATCCTGCTCGGAGGGCTGTACGCGCTGTTCGCCACCGGCCTGTCGCTCGCCTTCGGCGTGATGCGGTTCGTCAACCTGGCCCACGGTGACCTCGCCATCCTGGCCGCCTACCTCACGCTGTCCACCACGTCGTCGCTCGGCACGAGCTACTGGGTGTCGTTGCTGATCGTCGTGGCCGTGATGGCCGTCGTCGGTTACGTGGGCCAACGGGGCCTGTTCAACTTCACCCTCGGCGTGGACCCGCTCCCCGGGATCCTGGTGAGCTTCGGGTTGGGCATCGTCATCCAGAACGCGCTGCAGGAGCACTACACGGCCACCGACCGCAGCATCGACCTCGGTCCCATCCTCACCAAGTCGATCAGGATCACGGACGACATCTCGATCGGCTGGTTCCCGCTCCTCACGCTGGGCGTGGCGGTGGTGGTCCTCGTCGCCCTGCAACTGCTGTTCTCCCGCACCCGGATCGGCCGTGCGTTCCGCGCTACCGCCGACGATCCCCAGACCGCGCAGCTGATGGGCATCAACGACCGCCGGCTGTACGGCGTCGCCATGGCCATCGCGTTCGCGGCCATCGCTTTGGCCGGGTTCTTCCGGGGGGCGCGCACCTCCTTCTCGCCCAGCTCGGGGACGGGAATCCTGCTGTTCGCCTTCGAAGTGGTGGTCATCGGGGGCCTCGGCTCGATCTGGGGCACCTTGATCGGGGGGATCGTGCTGGGCGTGGCGCAGACGATGGGCAACCAGGCCTCGATCGGGTGGGACCTGTTGACCGGTCACCTGGTCTTCCTGCTCGTGCTGCTGGTCCGCCCGCAGGGTCTGCTCGGAGGGGTGCGGTCATGAGCTTCCGGGTGGTGCGGGGGTCGTGGGGATCGACGGTCGGGACGTCACTCGCCGTCGCCGCGACCATCTTCTTCGCGTTGTTCCCACTGTGGGGGAGCGACAGCACACAGCTCACGTTGGTGGAGATCTTCTACTTCCTGTCCCTGGCACAGATGTGGAACCTGCTGGCCGGCTACGCCGGGCTGGTCACCGTCGGGCAGCAGGGCTTCGTGGGGGTGGCGGCCTACACGATCTTCGTGCTGAGCGAGCAACACAGCGTCGATCCCTTCATCGCCATCGTCCTCGCCGGGCTGCTGGTGGCGGGCCTGTCCATCCCCGTGGCCCTGTTCGCGTTCCGGCTCCAAGGGGGCTACTTCGCCATCGGGACGTGGGTGATCGCGGAGGTGTTCCGGCTGACCACCTTGCGCATCGAGTCCCTCGGCGCCGGCAACGTGCAGTCCTTCACCGTCAAGAACACGTTCTCGGGCTACTCGCTCGAATCCCGTCGGGACCTCCTGTATTGGGCGGCGCTCGCCCTCGCGGTGGGGGCGACGGCCATCGTGGTACTGATCCTGCGGTCCCGGCGCGGATTGGCCATGCAGGCAGCGCGCGACAGCGCGGTGGGAGCGGAGTGCCTCGGCGTCAACGTGCACCGCACCAAGCTGCTGATGTGGGGCATCGCCGCGGCCTGGACCGGCTTCACCGGCGCCCTGATCCACCTCAACAGCTCGACCGTCACCAACCAGGACGCCTTCAGCGTCCTGTCGTGGACCGCCCTGGTGGTCTTCATCGTGGTCATCGGCGGCGTCGGCAGCCAGACTGGGCCCATCATCGGGGTCGTGATCTACTGGTTCATCACCGATCGCTTCGAGGGCTCGGACACCTGGCGGTTCATCATCCTCGGGCTGGTCGCGGTCGTCATGGCCGCCGTCGCCCGCCGGGGCGTGGACGGGGTGCTGCAGCGCATCCACCCGTTCGAGATCTTCCCGGTGCGGCGGCGCCTTCGTCGGGAAGGAGCTCCGAAGTGACGCGAGAGGTCTATGTGCTGGAAGCCGTCCGCACGCCGATCGGGCGGTTGGGCGGTGCGCTGGCCGCGGTCCGGCCCGACGATCTCGCGGCGACGACGGTGAAGGCCGCGGTGGAGCGGCTGCCCCAGCTCGATCCGGCGGCCATCGAGGAGGCGTACCTCGGCGACGCCAACCAGGCCGGTGAGGACAACCGCAACGTCGCCCGCATGGCCGTGCTGCTGGCCGGACTGCCGGTCACCATTCCCGGGGCCACCGTGAACCGCCTGTGCGGCTCGGGTCTGGAGGCCGTGATGGATGCCAGCCGCGCCGTGGCCGTCGGAGACGCCGACGTGGTGCTGGCCGGGGGCGTGGAGTCGATGAGCCGGGCGCCGTGGGTCCTGCCCAAGCCGGCCAAGGGCTACCCGACCGGCCACGAGCAACTGTGGAGCACCACCCTCGGCTGGCGCATGACCAACCCGAGGATGCCGAGCGAGTGGACGGTCTCGCTGGGCGAGGGCGCGGAGCTGCTGGCCGACAAGTACGGCATCAGCCGGGAGCAGCAGGACGAGTTCGCGCTCGGCTCCCATCGCAAGGCGACGGCCGCATGGGACGGGGGATCGTTCGCGGGCGAGGTGGTGGCGGTGGAAGGGGTGGAGCTCGACCGTGACGAGAGCGTTCGAGCAGACACGACGCTCGAGAAGCTGGCGACGCTGCGGCCGGTGTTCCGCTCCGCCGGCACGGTGACCGCGGGCAACGCCTCGCCGATGAACGACGGTTCGGCCGCGCTGGTCCTGGCCTCGGAGGCCGGTGCGGCCCGGGCCGGCGCGACGCCGCTGGCCCGGGTGGTGTCACGGGCCACGAGCGGCGTCGAGCCCCACCTGTACGGCATCGGGCCGGTGGCGGCGGGGCGGATCGCGCTGGAGCGGGCCGGGCTGACGTGGGGGGACCTGGACGCCGTCGAGCTGAACGAGGCCTTCGCCGCCCAGAGCCTGGCCTGCCTGGCCGAGTGGCCGGACCTGGACCCCTCGATCGTCAACCGGCAGGGCGGGGCCATCGCCCTCGGCCACCCCCTCGGTTGCTCGGGCGCCCGGATCCTGACCACGCTGGTGCACCACCTGCGCCGGACCGGCGGCCGCTACGGGATGGCGGCGATGTGCATCGGCGTCGGCCAGGGGAGCGCCGTCGTCGTGGAGAGAACCTGAAAGGGCCGTCATCATGAGCGAGAACATCAGCCCCAGCGAGCACCTGGCCCAGGTCCAGGAGACCTTCGAGGGCGGTGACGCCCGCACGACGGAGATCATGCGCGCTGCCCTCAAGCACCTGCACGCGTTCGTGGAGGAGGTCGGCCTCACTCGCGAGGAGTGGTTCGCCGGCATCCAGTTCCTCACCGCCGTCGGCCAGAAGTGCGATGACGTCCGGCAGGAGTTCATCCTCCTCTCCGACACCCTCGGCGTGTCGATGCTCGTCGAGATGCTCAACCACGCGGCCGCCGACGGCACCACCGAACCCACGGTGTTCGGGCCCTTCCACGTCGACGGCGCCCCGGCCAAGGAGTTCGGCGGCTCGATCGTCTCCGACGACGACGGCGAACCGCTGGTGCTGCGGGGCACGGTGAGCAACCTCGACGGCGAGCCCATCGCCGGTGCCAGCCTCGACGTGTGGGAGGTGGGCTCCAACGGCTTGTACGACGTCCAGGACCCGAACCGCGGCCTGGACCTGCGCGGGGTGTTCACGACGGACGATCAGGGGCGCTACGAGATCCGCACCGTCCGCCCGGTCGACTACACCATTCCCGACGACGGACCCGTGGGCCAGATGCTGCGGGCCACGGGCCGGCATCCGTGGCGGCCCGCGCACGTGCACGTCGTGGCCTCCGCTCCCGGTTACAAGCCGGTCACCACCCATGCCTTCGATGCCGCCAGCGGGTACCTGGATTCCGACGCCGTGTTCGGCGTGCGCCGGTCCCTGATCATCGACATGGATGGCGGCGAAGCGGAGTTCAACGTGGTCCTGGACCGCGCCTGACTCCCTCGCCGTCTCGGACAGAGCCAACCTCTGTCGGGATCCTCAGGTGCGAGCGGGGGATCGGGTCACGAGCTCGCTGAACTGGCCGGCGTCGATGTTGCCTCCCGACAGCGTCACGCCCACCCGCCGGCCGGCGACCTCGATGCGCCCGGCCAGAACCGCGGCCAAGGCGGACGCGCCGCTCGGCTCCACCACCACCTTGAGACGCTCGAACAGCAGCACCATGGCCTCGACGATCTCGTCGTCCGTCACCCCGACGATCTCATCGACCCCGCGGGCGATGATCTCGCAGTTGCGGCGCCCGATCTGCGCGGTCTGTTGGCCGTCGGCGATGGTCGGCGTGACCGGCACGGTCACGGGCTGCCCGGCCGCCACCGCCTCCCGGCCGGCGGGCCGGTCCATCGGCTCGACGCCCACGATCCGGCACTCCGGGTTGAGGGCCCGGGTCGCCACGGTACAGCCGGCCAGCAGGCCGCCGCCGCCCAAGCACACCACCAGGACGTCCAGCGGTCCGGCCTCCTCGATCAGCTCCAACGCCGTGGTGCCCTGACCGGCGATCACGAAGGGGTCGTCGTAGGCGTGCACCACGTGCAGGCCGAGGCGGGTCGCGGTCTTGGCCGTGACCTCCTCTCGGTCCTGGGTGTAGCGGTTGAAGCGCAGGATCTCGGCGCCGTATCCGGACGTGGCCTGCACCTTGCTGTCCGGCGCGTCCTCGGGCATGAGTACCACCGCGCGCGTACCGAGCAGCCGGGCCGAGAGGGCCACGGCCTGGCTGTGGTTGCCCGACGAGCAGGTGAGGACGCCATCGGCCCGCACCTGTGGATCGAGCGCAGCCAGATGGTTGTACGCGCCGCGGAACTTGAAGGCGCCGATGCGCTGGAGGTTC
>DASTFY010000024.1:0-5608 GCA_035719525.1 Acidimicrobiales bacterium | reverse complement strand
AGCGCCCGCTCGACCTCACCACCGAAGTCGGCATGGCCCGGGGTGTCGACCAGGTTGATCTTGACACCTCTCCACATGATCGACGCCGCCTTGGCCAGGATCGTGATTCCGCGCTCGCGCTCCTGGTCGTTGGAGTCCATGACCCGCTCGACGACGGCCTGGTGGGCGGCGAACACCCCGGTGGAGCGGAGAAGGCCGTCGACGAGTGTGGTCTTGCCGTGGTCGACGTGCGCGACGAGCGCGACATTGCGGAGCGTCATCGGATGCGGTTCAGGAAGGAGGTTGGGTGAGCCGCTGAGCGCCGGAACCTAGACGTCGTCGTCTTCGTCATCGTCGAAGGGGACGTTGTACTTCTCCGCCAGAGCGGCGTACTCGTCGTCCTCCTCCGTCTCGTGACGGTCCTCGGTCTGTGGACCGAACCCGAAAGCAGCCGGACCGGACTGCTTCAGCTTTCGCGCCTCTTCGAAGCGGCGATGACGACCCTTCTTCACGGCAGGGCTCCGTAGTTCTCTGAGGTCTTCGTGACGCTGCTTAGCGGTGTGACATTGGCAGCCAGTCTAACCGTTGCCGGCTGCAACCGGCGGATCGCACCGGCTCGGAGCACCCAGCCGGGCATGGCAGCATGCCGTCCATGGGTGCGATCGTGGCCATGGTCAACCAGAAAGGTGGCGTCGGGAAGACGTTCGCGACGCTGGGGCTGGCCTCGGCGGGCATGGCCGCCGGCCGCCGGGTGCTCGTGGTCGACCTCGATCCTCAGGCCAGCAGCACATGGGTGCTGGGGCCGGGTCCGGGCGCGGACCGGGCCACCGTGGCCAGCGTGCTCGGGCCCCGCGGAGGTGCCGGCGCGGCGGTCCGGGCGGTGCAGCAGAGCTCGTGGGGCGATGGGGTCGACCTGCTGCCTTCAGGGCCGGACCTGGCCGGCTGGGAGCACAGCACCAGTCGCGACCTGACTCGCCTCCGCAAGGCGGTGGTCGGGCTGTCGGACGGTTACGACGCGGTCCTGATCGACTGTGCGCCCTCGCTCGGCCACCTCACGACGGCCGGGTTGGCCGCCGCTGATCTGGCGCTGATCGTGGTCGAGCCGTCGGCGCTCGGTCTGCGAGGGATCAGCGCGGTGGCCGACGCCATCGACGGCGTGTGGGAGGGGCAGAACCCGGACCTGGACCTGGCCGGGGTGATCGTGAACAAGGTGCCGGGCGTGTCGGCGGAGGCCGAGCGGCGCCTCGACGAGCTGGTGCGGGTCGTGGGGCGGCGGGCCATCTGGAAGCCGATGATCCCCCAGCGGGTGATCGCCGGCCAGGCCATCTCCGAGCGGCGACCGATCCACAGCTATGGCTGGCGGGCCACCGATCTCATCGAGGCCTTCGACGCTCTCTGGGCCCACCTCCGCCGGCGGGCCGCCCACCACACCCGCTGAGCCTTCTGCGTCGCCGCTCTCCGCTGCGCTTCGATCGGCTCCTACTCGCGTCGCTCGGCAATGCCTTCAGCACCGTTACGGTGCGCCGGCCAAGCCGGACGCACCGGGTCGGCTAGGTGAGGTCGATGAGGCGCAGGCCGGCGTGACCGTCGAAGGACAGCGCGGCCTCCCCGGCGACGAGGCGCTTGATGTCGTCGCCCAGCACCTCGGCTCGCCAGCCGTGGGCCAGGCGGGCCTCGGCGTCGCCCCGCAGCAGCGCCACCAGGTCCGCACGCGTGGCCAGCAGCGTGGTGTCGATGCGCTGCTGGCGGGCCAGCTGGCTGACCCAGGCCGACACCAGCGTCACGGCCGGCCGCAGTGACCGGTCGAGATCATCGTCGTCGCGCTCGGGCAGATCGGCCGGATGTTGCCGCCCGAGGGTGACAGCCTCCAGGATTTCCTGGGACAGGTTGCCCCGCGAGTGGCGCTCGTCCACTCCCCGGCAGCTCCGGAGCTCGTGCGTGTTGTGCGGCGCCCGCTGGGCGATGGCCAGCACGGCCAGGTCAGGCAGGACCGAACGCACCGGTGTGTCGGTGCGGGCCGCCCGCCGCTCCCGCCACGCCGCCACCGCCTTGGCCACGCCCCGCGCCTGCCGCTTGAGCGTGCGGACGTCCTTCAGGCGCAGCCAGGCATCCTCGGGGTCGTTGGGACCGACGGGCCGGGTCCGGAGCTCCTCGCACTCGGCCAGTGCCCAGT
Organism: Acidimicrobiales bacterium; assembly: GCA_035719525.1. Lineage (GTDB taxonomy): Bacteria > Actinomycetota > Acidimicrobiia > Acidimicrobiales > Ilumatobacteraceae > DASTFY01. The sequence continues at coordinate 3,456 of DASTFY010000024.1, read as the reverse complement.
CCAGGCGGCCGAGCTCCTCCAGCTGCGCGGCCAGCCGGTCGTAGAGCTCGAACAGGTGGGCTACATCGCTCGTGGCGTATGCGAGCTGGTCGGCGCTGAGCGGGCGACGGATCCAATCGGTCAGCCGGTCGGCCTTGGGGAGCCGGAGCTGCAACTCGGTGGTGGTGAGCGACGACAGCGACGGTGTCGACTGCCCGAGAAAGCCGGCGAGGAGCTGCGTGTCGGCCAGCCGGGAGGGCACGGCGCCGCAGGCATGGGTCAGCACGTCGAGGTCCTGCTGCGCTGCGTGGAGCACGGCCAGGCCCGGCCCGACGAACAGCGGCACCAGCTCGCGGATGTCCACCGCCAGGGGATCGACGAGAACCAGCTCGTCGCCCCATGCGAGCTGCACGAGAGCCAACCGAGGGTAGTACGAGCGCTCGCGGTGGAACTCGGTGTCGAGGGCGTAGCGCTCGGCCGCTCGGGCGTCGGCCACGACGGCCCGCAGAGTCTCGGCGTCGTCGACCCAGCGGGCCGAGCGGGCCTCGGGCGGAAGCGACGTCACGCTGGCTGGTCCCCGGTCACGACCTCGTGACCGGCCTCGAACCACGCCACGATGCCACCGGCCAGGTTGTGGGCGGAGATCCCGTTCTCCATCAGGAACTCGGCGGCCACTGCGCTGCGGCTGCCGGAGTGGCACACGACCACGATCTCGAGCCCTTTCAGCTCGTCGAGATGGTCCGGCACGTCCGCCAGCGGCATGAGGCGCGCGGTTGCGATGCAGCCGGACCCGTACTCGGCCGGCTGGCGCACGTCGATGAGCGTGACCGAACCGAGGCGCGGGGCCAGCTCGGCAGGCGTGATCTCCGGGGCTGGCATGGCGTTCCCAGGTTATCGGCCCAGGTCATCAGGTTCGTTGATGTTCCGTAGTGCGCCCGGCGCGACGGCGACCAGGATCCGGTCCAGTGGCGCCATGGCGAGATGGACCGCCCGCTCGCCGGCCGCGAACGCTCGCGCCAGCACCGGCCCGCAGACCTCGGCCCGCCAGAGCGCGCACAACGGCTCGGGCCGGTCGGTCATGGCGACGGCCACGTCATGGTCGGCCAGCGCGCCGACCAACGCCGACACGGTCGGGGCCGTGAGGGCAGGAAGATCCGTGGCCGCCACCGCGACGAGCGCAGCCCCCGAGAGCGCTCCGAAGGCCGTCAGAAGCCCCCCGAGCGGGCCCTCCCCTGGGAATCGGTCGGGCTGCCAGGCCATTCCCAGGCGCTCCAGCGCATCGCCGTCGCCCCCGATGGCCAGCACCGGCTCGGCTCCCGCCGCCGCGAGGACCCTGGCCACCCGGACCGCCATCGGGGATCCGTCGACCTCGATCAGTGCCTTGTCGCTCCCCATGCGAGAGCTGCGCCCTCCCGTCAGCACCGCACCCGCGAAAGCGGCCGTGACGGAGCACCCGCCGGCCACGCTGGCTCACCCGCCGTAGCTCATGCGAGTGTCCTCCATCCGCAAGACCGGGGTGTCCTCGGCCTTCAGGAACGCGGCGTCCAGGATCTCACCCAGGAACAGGTCGTGCCCTCCACAGTCGATGGTCTGGCGCACACCGCAGTCGAAGTACGCCGCGGCCTGGGTGAGCACCGGCGCACCGGTGACTGCGGTGCGGAACGGGAACCCGTTCAGCGTCCCGGCCTCGGCGTCCAGTTCGACCGGCTTCGTGAATCGGCGGACGATGGCCCGGTCCTCCCGATCGATGACGCTGAGGGCGAACACGCCCCCGGCACTGACCAACTCGTGGGTGACGGCGGTCTTCTCGACCGACACGGCCAACAGCTTGGGGTCGAAGCTCACCTGTGTCGCCCAGTTGAGCGTCATCAGATTCATGCGGTCGCCGGCGCGCGACCCCAGCACGTACAACCCCGAGGGCATGGTCCAAAGGACCCGCCTCCGGAGGCGATCGTACCCGTCACGAGCCTCATCGGTGTCGGCCACGTGCGCAGGGAACGGTCCGATCGGTCCAGTGCCTCCGGGTGCGGCCATGGACGGCACGGTAGCGGCGAGCGTGTCCGGGCGTGTCAGCCACGGCGGCGAGGGGACTGGACCTGAGCGCGCGTCCTGACGATGAGATGCTCTACCGTTTCGTCCTCAGTCGCCTAGGCGACGGCCAAGAGCGAGGAGGACACGTGCAGCAACCGACCGGCGCGACCGAAAGCGCCAAGGCCAAGGGAATGTTTGAGAAGTGGTTCGAGACGTCGGTCCTCTACCCGATCGAGGACTTCCAGGATCCGAAGCAGGAGTGGCGGCGCCTGTTCTCGGAGCTGCTGGGAACGTTCTTCCTCGTCCTGGTGGCCGCGGGCGGCGGGATGATGGGCCAAGCCTTTCCCGACACGATCAGCCGTAGCGCGGCGGTGACCGCGCCGGGATTGATGGTGATGGCCATCATCCTGTTCATGGGCAAGGTGTCCGGCGCGCACCTCAACCCGGCCGTGAGCCTCGCGTTCGCCGCCCGCGGGGACTTCCCCTGGCGACGTGTGCCCGGCTATATCGTCGTGCAACTCGCCGGGGCGACGCTGGCGGCGTTGTTCCTGCACGCGGTCATCGACGTCTCGGCCAAGTACGGCTCCAACTACCCCGCTGCGGGTTACTCGTCGGGCGCCGCGTTCTGGATGGAGTTCATCCTCACCCTGGGGTTGGTCAGCGTCATCCTCGGCACCGCCTCAGGGGCCCAGAACATCGGCTTCGTGGGCGCGTTCGGGGTCGGTGGCTACATCGCCTTGGCGGGACTGTGGGGAAGCCCGATCTCGGGCACGTCGATGAACCCCGCCCGGACGTTCGGCCCTGACCTCGTGGGACGCGACTGGACCGCGTATTGGGTGTACGTCGCCGGGCCCATCGCCGGCGCGGCCGCCGCAGTGGTCTGCGGGTTCGTACTGCGCGGCCAAGGCGGCGGCAAGGCCGGGTCGGCCGCCGCTCAGGGCGCGCTGTACACCGAGGTGGCCGCTCCCGAGGACGACTGAACGCCGGGCGGGTTGGGGAGGCGAACGCTGAACGTCGTTCGGTCCTTGTGATCGGTGCCTGGAGCGTACCGCGCTCGCTATAGGCCCGTTTGCGCGGTGATGCGCCCCGAGTCGACCGCCTCGCGGAGAGCGGCGAAGTCGTGTTCGTTTTGATCGGCGTACGTCTCAGCGAACGAGGCCAGCGCCAGGTCGAACGCGTCCTTTCCGCCTAGGTAGGCGGCGATGGCCACGGGATCCCCGGAACGGGCGTGGGCTCGCGCCAGGGTCCGAGCACAGAGCTCGGCGTACACCTTCAGCCCTCGTTGGGACATGGTCTCGACGTCCGCGGATGCCTTGCCGTCCCACAGCTGTCGGATGTAGAAGTCACGGTTGACGCCGTCGATACCGGGGTTGCGGAACCAGCCCAGCATGATGTCGCTGGCCGCTTGCATCAGCCGCTGTCCCTCCACGACCCGCTGACCGTGGT